>CAYGBH010000240.1:0-6464 GCA_964348055.1 uncultured Pirellulales bacterium | reverse complement strand
GGTCATTGTAACTCTCAAAATCGTCCACGACAAAATGATCGCTTGTTGTAAAGCTCCAGAGGTCACCTTGCCACGTAGCGGTGCTCTGGGCTTCATTGACCTCATCGACCCGCCAGTAGTAAGTCTTGCCTAAATCGAGGGCCAGGGGACCATAGCTGGTCTCGGCCACTCTAATAACAGGGGCGGTACTGTCTATCACAGCCTGCTCGTCGGCGCTCAAGTACACGTTGTGCCCGGCTGCCTCTCTTCCCGCTCGCCAGCCAAGGATCACATCCAGAGCTACGTCTGTCGCTCCCAAATCAGGGGAAGGCTCTCTTGCACAGACAGGTATTTGGAAGAAACGAACCTCACTGAGACCATATCGGTTCAGGATGCCTCCGAAGTTGCTGTTAGCTGTTAGCCTGACGTACCTTGCTGTTACGCCACTAAGATCAACAGTGGTATTGTGTGCGTAGTCGTCCGCACCAGGGGCCTGGGCAAACTCATGAGTAGTTCCCAGGCTCGTATAGTCGTTGCCATCGACCGAGTAGTCAATGGAAACGTCTTTGAACCCTAAACCGACCACCGGCTCGTAAGTTTCATTAGCGTTCCATACCCACATCTCGTGCAGTTTATAGACCTTATCGAACTCATATTCGATCCAGGTCGGCTGCGGCCCCATCAAACTGCTCAGCCACATATTATCGTCGCCTATTTTGCTATGCAACAGGCCGCTGTCATCCAGTCCTGAGCCGTTCACGGTATTCTCAGGCCCTTTGTTCGCTTCGCTGCTGGAGGCAGTGGCGGTTACGTTCTCAATGGTATAAGCAACCGGCTCGGTCGTAAAGCTCCAGGTCTTGCCCTGGTGTACCGTATAGTCCGGCGGGCCATTAACCTCATCGACGCGCCAGTAGTAGGTCGTGCCCAAATCAAGGCGTTGGGGTAGAGCGTAGCTGCTGGCATCTTGGGTGACCCCATCAATGCCGTCGTTGACGTCGCTAAAGTTCTCACTGAAGTAAACTTTGTGCCCATTGATTGCCGGCGCCGAAATTCCCGGCATCCAGCTCAGCACCACATCTCGGGGCACATCTGTCTGGCCGTTAGCAGGCTTCGGGCAAGAGGCCTTTTCAAGGGAGGATCGGTCGCTTTCGGGGGGGCCTTCGCCCGACGGTGTGTAATCGGGGTTGGTGGTCAGAACGATCTTATCAAACCGCCACCCGTCCTCACGCATCCATACGTTGATCGTGTGCACGCCGGCATCGGCGACATCGATTGTCGCCAGCCCGAGGTTCTCCCTCCTACCATTGCTCCACTCCCATGTGTCCTCGGTACTGCCGGTCTGCATGCGGTCGGATGTGGGCGCCTCCCCGTCGAGGCCGACGTGAGCAGAATCATCGTTGCCGCCAATTATGTAACCACGGACCCAGACATAGTGCGTGCCGGTCTTTATAAAGTTGACCTCGAAGTCCAAACGTGGACTGCGAGCCACGTAATCGAGGTTGCGGTTGCCGCCAGTGGGCTCGCCGCCGCCGGCCGGCATCGCCCGCATGAAACCGGTACCGCAAAAGCCGGCTATGTCTGTCGCAAACTGCCACATATAGCTACCCTGAGGTGTGTTCTCGTCGAAGTTCTCAGCTTCCACCGACACGATCCCGTCCGGACCAGGATCCTGCAGGAGCGGCTCCGCACCTGTCACGCTTACAGCCAGGCCCAACAGCAAGACAAAAGAAGCCAAATAAATCAATTTTTTAGACATAATAGTTCTCCTTCAAAAAGTTAAGATAATTTAGGTTTTGACCACACACCAAAACCGCTCGTTGTTTTTCAAGAAAAAAACCAAAAATTCGCACCTTAACTAAATTCGGTGCCTGCCCTGGACAATTTTTCAAAACTTGTCACTACCTCCTTCCTTGGATTCGGATCCCATTCAAAAGCCCGATACGGGCGGTTAATTGAAATGTAAGGTCCCACTATTAAAATAAATTCCAAAATACGAGCAAACGGACGCTTTTTATTGAATTTCTTGCAAGAGATATCGGCAATAAACAAGTGGAAGAAGTTAGTCTGGGCAGTCTCGGGAAGACTCCTTTGGTGTCAGTCAAAAGCGTTAGTTTGGCTGAGAAACTCTCCAATTCACGCGGTTGGAGTTTTAAAAGGAAATGGAAGTAGTTTTCTTGCAAGGGCAATAAAAGGTTAGATCTCGCACAAATTCTGAACCTTTACCAACTAAAAAATCATTATATGCTAACATGCAACCCTTGTCAAACAAAATATCGAACGCTCGGGGCCAGCCAGATCAATTGCAGAGATTCAGTGAGGCAAAAATGACGCAAATAGCCATTATAAGCTGTTCGGTCAGAAAGTTGCTGAGCCCAATCTTTCAGCATAGGAAAACTTGGCAATGGGACCTTATAAGATTCATACGTACGACCAAAAAATTATGAGTTCGGGAATCTCATTGTGTGTCCAAGAAGGGTACACTTCTGAGGTCAAGGAGCATCGGACATTGAATCCGTGCGCAAATCTTGGCTTTTTTCTAAGATACTATTATTACAGTGTTTATGGAGTCAGAATTTTTTCAAATTTCGAGATAAGGGGTTGTACAGTTGTACGATGGTTGTAGGCGCCGACGCGTGGAAATGGGGGTGTTTTGGGGGCATTCGTGAGCGCGTCAGAGGGCTTCTGGTTGGCTGGTGGGACTGGTCCTGAAGATCTCTGTATCACGCTATCCATTCTAATCGCAAATCTGAGTAGCCAGTCTTGCCAAAACCTATATCGACTTGTACAATATTTGTGGAGATTGTGCAACTTGGTGGCCTTTCCGTCGAATGTACCTTTGGCTGTTGCATTCAGTCCGGTATATTATAAGGTCTTTTTTACAGGAGGATTGGCAAATGTTTAGAGGCAAGAAAAACAAAAAATGGTTTGTGGTGCTGGGGGCTGTTATCGTGTGTTTAGCGGCGGATTCTGTTCAGGCCTTTGGCTACTCTGTCTCTATCAGCGGCGATTATGCCATCGCAGGTGGCGATGGGCCTGCTTATATATTCAAGCGGGATGGGACAAGCTGGAGCCAGCAGGCCAAGCTTACCGCCTCGGATGGCGCAGCCGACGACTGGTTTGGCATCTCTGTCTCTATCAGCGGCGATTATGCAATCGTGGGGGCGTGGTACGATGATGACAATGGAAGCGACTCCGGCTCGGCTTATATATTCAGGCGTGGTAATGGTAATGACTGGAGAGAGCAGGCCAAGCTTCTCGCCTCGGACGGCGCTGCGTACGACTACTTTGGCACCTCTGTTTCTATCAGCGGGGATTACGCAATCGTGGGGGCACTTTGGGGTGATGGCAATGAACCCAACTCCGGCTCGGCTTATATATTCGGGTGGGATGGGACAAGCTGGAGCGAGCAGCAAAAGCTGCTCGCCTCCGATGGCGCTGCCAAGGACTTCTTTGGCGGGTCTGTTTCTATCAGCGGCGATTTCGCAATAGTGGGGGCGTATCTCGATGATGATAAAGTAAGCAGCTCCGGCTCGGCGTATATATTCAGGTTGGATGGTACAGGCTGGGTTCAGCAGCAAAAGCTTCTGGCCTCCGATGCCGGTTTTCTCCGGCAATCTGGAGAAGCCGCGACCCCGGCCAAAACCCGCATCGTTCTACCGTTGGGCGCTCGCTTTGGCCGGTTTGTTTCTATCAGCGGCGATTATGCAATCGTGGGGGCGACTGCTGGCGGGGACGACTATACCGGCTCGGCGTATATATTCTGGTGGGATGGGACAAGCTGGAGCGAGCAGCAAAAGCTGCTCGCCTCCGATGGCGCAGCCAGAGATAAGTTTGGGTATTCAGTTTCTATCAGCGGCGATTATGCAATCGTGGGGGCACCTCGCGATGATGACAATGGGAAAGACTCCGGCTCGGCTTATATATTCAAGCGGGATGGTGCGAGCTGGGTCCAGCAGCAAAAGCTTCTCGCCTCGGATGGCACAGCTGGCGATCAGTTTAGCCGGGTTTGTATCAGCGGCGATCTGGCAATCGTGGGGGCGTATAGCGATGGGTCGGCATATATATTTAAATGGGATGGGACGAGCTGGGTTGAGCAGGCAAAGCTTCTGGCCTCGGACGGGTAGCCAGAGATAAGTTTGGCTTTGTTTCTATAAGCGGCGATTTCGCTTTGGCAATGTTTTATATTACTTCGAGTTGGCGGAGGATTGCCCGTGGAATCGCCATGTCCAAAACTCCCTCACAAGAACTCAAACCTGTCATTTAGTGGTTAATAATTGTTGATAAGAGATTTAATCCGATTTCAATCGGATATATAATCCGTTAGCAACCTTTCCCGCCAATCAACGCAAAATTCCAGAGTTCGACACATTTGTTATGAGTTTCGGATTACTATCGTCGCTTTAAGAAAAGTAAATCTCTAAGGTCGAGGAGCATCGGAAACCTATGAAGAGCTCAAAGTCAAACACTAAAATCGCTGTTGCCACAAAAATTTTCTTTGAGGCATCCACGTTATCGACGTATCGGCCAAAGTCAGTCACTAATCGGCCTTTTGTACGTGAATTTCCCAACAAATTCTTGTGAAATGCCTGGAATATCTCTGTCTGGGTGCCATTTGATGTCACACGGTAGTCAGGTCGATTTGCTAAGAATGTGCAACGAACGGGCTGGCAGGTTCCAGCGTTTTTTGGGAGCCGCCGAGGGCTCGGCAACGGAAACATATGTGTCCGAGGTTTCAACCTCGACGCCTTTGCGGTTATAGTTGGCCAGAACCAGATACAAACAGCGGTTGGCAAAAGCTGATGCAACGATGCCTTGTGGCAGCTGCTTGAGAAAAAGACTGGAGTTCCTGATTTCGAGCCAAGCCCATGTGCCCTCTTCCACCATCGGTAGATATTGTTTGAGCCAGTATGCATGCGTGGGGCGTGCTTTCGTTCGGCCGGGAACTGAATCCCACCATGCATAGCAGTGTGGTCCGTCAGGATTGGCCTGGTAATGCTTCCATGCAGCACGGCAGTGGTCCAGATAAGCAGCGGGCAGATACTCAATGCCAGGAATTACCGATCGCTGGCCTGTAAACGGCCTGCCTGCCAGAAGCAGTGGAAATTGCATATATGGGATTGAATGGAGGTACAACTCATCCTCGTTTTCTATCCTTGCACCACGGGCCATGTCAAGACAGGGCACCACATAAGGAGGGTGATCCTTCGTTGTCTCTCGAAGATTATCGGCGCTTTTGACAGTCTCACCGACCCAGAGATAATCGTAGACCTTCATATCAACTTGGGGTCGGCTCCCGGCACCTGCATGGATCTTAACAGTCCCGCCTCTGCGCTTGACCTCGGCGTAGATTAGTGCGAGCAAGTCGCCCATCGCACCATCATGGGTAGCACTTTCCTTAAAGGCCAATACCTCATCCTTGGCTGGTGGTTGCTGGTTGCTAGCAATATTGGTATATCCCAAGTCATTGTAGAACCCATCGATCCCATACTCATCCATTACTCGACAGATACGCGGCAGCAGATAAGCCCTCCAACCGGGACTTGTCGGCGAACAATGCGCATAACGGAAGTAGAGCCTGTTGAGATCACCCTCTCGAGCCCATTGTCGGTTAAAATCCGGGTCCCTCCAATCGAAGTAACCCGTCGAGAAATACACCTCCACTTTCAGCCCTCGCTTGTGGGCCATATCGATAAATCTTCTAAAGCCTGCCGGGTTGAGAGGGACAAGCTTGTGTCCCCCAAAGAGCCTTTGTGAGTCATTCCACTCCTCGTGCAGATGAATTAACTGGATGCCATGATTCTGCAGCTTGTCAAGTTCCTGCTCATCCCAGTCATCAGGATCCCAAGGTTTCAAACATGGGTACTCACCGAGGTTGTAGGCACAGTGGCCGGGCATGTAGTCTGTAATTAGATGTTTCCGCATACATTCGCCGATGCCGCGTTCACAAATAGCTATGTTCTCCAGTCGCAACCGATGGTCTTTAGCGGTATAGGTATCCAATATCTCAGGTGTACTCGTTCGGCTGTTCTTGGCAACATCTGCCCCTGCAGTCGAACTGATGGCCGACGAGACGGTACTACCGGCCAGTGTGGCTCCGACGCCCCCGGTCAAGAATTCACGTCTGTCCATAATTTACCTCCTGCCCAGATTCCTGTCTCTACGGCATCAGCGGGCCCTACCAATTCACGGCCACAACTTGAAAACAAGAAGGCCAACAAAATGACTTCAAGAATACGATGTGTTTTACATTTGTTTCCCATATCGCATACTCCCTCACATTAAACGATGACCTGGTAACAGCTGTAAATCGAGCAAGGCTTGTCGGTGGACATTATACCATCAACTGCAAATTCCTGCAATTGGGACAACGTCTGACTTACATGGAGCAGGCGATCAGAGGTGATTTAAGTGGAACGAACTTGAGCGCCGGTCATTGAATCCGGTGACAAATCTCGACTTTTTTGTAATGTACTATTATTAAAGAG
>CAYGBH010000239.1:0-6480 GCA_964348055.1 uncultured Pirellulales bacterium | reverse complement strand
GAAACAGCCCGATACATAACCCAGCAAAGATGGCTGTGTCGGCTATTTTGAAATAGAAACGTTCTTAAGCTTTCTGGCCAGGGAAATTTGAATCCGCTGGGCCAGTAAATAAACAGTGCCTTGCCCACCAGATAATCCCGCGGGACAGTACCCTCGCGGTACGACAGACCATTATTTGCTTTACCCGGTCTGTTCCACCATCTGCTGTCCTGACTGTTGGGGCTATTGTCACCCAGTACGAAAAACTCATCTTTTTCAAGGAGAAATGGATTGTCCTCTGCTGCTCTGCCCTGTCCGAGACCGTTCGGTGAGGTGTAGTGGATATCCCTGAAAATGGCCACGTGTGAGAGTGTCAGTCTGCCGGAGCCGAATATCCTCACTTTCGGCTCGATCTCTGTTTTTCTGGGTCCGGCGGCTTCGGGTGAGAGCCCTAAATCGAAAGTTAATTTTTCGCTGCCGAACTGAAAAACCAATCGATGGTCAACATTGGCAAATTTAACCAAAGACGATTTTTTTACAGCCCGCCACAGCCCAATTGATTTACTAATTAATAATGTTTCTTGACCTTTCGAGACTTTCGCAATGTTCATTGTCATATTGCTGCGAGTGTCTCTGAATCTGAAATCGACCCAGGCTTTGTAATGGCTTTCGTATTTGCTCAGCTCTATGCCTATAAGTCCCTCTGATTCATGTGCATCTGCATAAAAACATACCATCAGGTCGCTACAATACGGCAGATGTTTGTATTCTCTAACATCGTCGTAAGCATAGGTGGCTCTGAAATCATTGCCGATTGAGGTACTATAAACTATACTATGGATTTGGTCGGCTGAGCTGTCCAAACGGAATAATGTGGGGCTGGCTTTGTCAACTTCCCATTTTGAAAAGCTTCCGGGCCTGAAAGGCTGGTCCCATTGGTGGCGGTTAAAAGCCGGTGTATAGGGATTAACAGGTTGGTAATCATTGTCATAGACCGGCATCCACAGCTCATTCTGGACTTTAGGTGGTTTTCGGGCGATTTCCCCGTTGATATAGACATCACCGTCGATTATTTCCACTTTTTCTTCCGGCCGGCCCACGAGCCGTTTGATGTAATTTATTCGAGGATCGAGGGGATTTTTGAACACTATCACGTCCCACCGCTTGGGTTCGAAGAACTGATAGAGGCATTTCAAAACAAGTATCCGATCACCATTTTCCACTGGCATTGCTCCGCCGGTCGCCTGGTAATAACCACAGCTTGGACAACGAGAGGGAAATGATATCAGATTTCCGGGCGGTGGAACGTAGTCCTCCGGAAAGTCAGGGTCATACTTTTGCGGCATAAAGCCATACTCGTACCTGTATCCGCATTGCCGGCATCGCAACCGAAAATGGGCCCCTTTAAGGGTGTCGGCCATACTGCCGGTAGGTATGCGGAATGCCTCCATTACAAATGCCCTGAAGACAAAGGCCAATATGAAAGCCGTTATCAGCCATTCAAAGGTGTTTGCAATTTCAGCCGCTCTATCTTTCTTTTTTTGAGGTGGCTTACTGGAGCTGCTTTTCTTGGTCTTACTTACAGCCATAAATGCCAACCCTGCCGCCCCCCTTCGTGCTTCCGTAAAAAAGCAAGGGGGTAAACTCTGTATTTGCTATTTCAAAAAAGTTTAACCAGAACATTATAAATGACCATTTACCCTGCAAAAATAGTATTTGAGCCACACTTTACAGACTCACTGTGCCAGGCAGATATAGAAACGCTAATTATGCCGACAAATCCTTAGCGGGTCAATAAACTATTTTGTCTTGAGAACATTTTACAAATAATCGGCAATGAAAGCCGGCCGGCAACACCATACACGAGAACTCCCAAAAAGCTCCCGAAAAGCTCCAATACGAGCTTTTTGTGTCCTGCCGCGGAGGCGAATCTTCTGACCCGGCTTTAATATGATACAGAAACGTAGTTTTCGAACATATTGGCGGGATTAAACAAAGTTTGTATTTACATAAACCCTTGTGAACAAAGGATTTATAGCCTAATTTCCAAAAGGTTATTTGTCGATGCTTCACGTCCTCTAAATTTGTCACTGAGCGGCTTTATTTAAGAGGCCACTATAATGCGTTGGCGGTGTAAGTATGCTCAGATTTTCCTCCGGGCCTGAGGCGGTGTTAGAATTTTTTTAGAATCTGAAAAATTCTGTGCAAAAATTGCTTGCCGTATAGAAGTCTTTATTGTATAGTACGTTGTGGTATTTGAGAGTTTCTACTTTGCCGGTGAATTTGCAACAGACAAAAAATTCTTATACTGCAAAACATCGCCAAAGCGGCTGCTCATGGGTCACAAAGTTTAGAGAGGTATGCGTGTGATGAGCTGTTGGATAACCAAGCGTGGTAATTTGTTATACAGCAGCTTTTTTTAATGTAAACAGAATCCAGTTTCTCAATTGCTCTTTCCTGAAAACGAGGTAGCTTATGGCAACAATTACAAAAAAAGAACTTATCGACCGGATTGCAGAACGCACACAAGCAAAAAGAGTAATAGTCAAGTGCATCATCCAGGCGTTCCTTGACGAAATAACAGCGGAACTGTGTGATAATAACCGTTTGGAATTCCGAGACTTTGGCGTCTTCGAGACCAAGGCAAGAGCTGCGAGAATTGCGCAGAATCCTAAAACTCTCGAGCGTGTTGAGGTCCCTGCAAAGCGAACGGTGAAGTTTAAGATGGGCCGCCTCATGAGAGAAAATCTTTGTACCACCGCTGTAGAATCCACTGAAACCAAATAATTGTTTTGAATGGGACCGAATCCAATAATAAGCCGCCTTCCACAACACAGGGCAGCAAGTTTCACTTATAAACTATCAGCTATAACACGTTGTGGCAGGCGCAAAAAATAGTTTGTTTCGGCAAAGTTGTTCAAAAGGAGCGTTTTATGTCAGACGGAAACGTTAAGTGGTTCAACCCAAGAAAGGGTTACGGATTTATCGCTACCTCCGATGGCCGTGATATTTTCGTCCACTACTCAAGTATTTCAGGTGATGGATACAGAACTCTTGTTGAAGGCGAACCAGTTACTTTCGATATTGTCGAGGGTGAGAAGGGTCTAAGGGCTGAGAATGTAGTTGCCAAATCAGCCTCAGAAAATGAAAAAAAGTCGTAAAGCCACTTTGTATCTTGGGCCTGAGAGGAGATTATAAACGGGTCTTGTTTTTTCATTGCCTAATTGCCTGATTTAAATCTAAATAAGCGATAATAGCGGTTATGGTAGACGCGTAGCTTGAGCGGGTAGGCCGTCCACCGTCGAGACATGCAACACGTAATACGATATACGACATTATGATTGCCGGCGAGTTCAAATCTGGTCTGGACTGCAACGTTCTTGTGCTTAACAAGCATTATATGGCCATCCGTATTGTAGGAGCCAGGCGGGCGTTTTCTTTGCTATTTCGTGAGCTTGCCGAGGTCGTCTCCCTCGAGGAAGGCCGATATTCCAACTATGATTTCGAGAGCTGGTGTGAGGTAAGCCAGTTTAGGCGTAATTTCGAGCCCGATGGACACGACTGGGTCTCCACCGTAAATTTCCATATCGCCGTGCCGCGAATAATTCGGCTGTTATTCTACGACCGTCTGCCGCGAAACGAAGTAAAGTTTAATCGTCGAAACATCTTCGCCCGTGATAAAAACAGATGTCAGTATTGCGGCAGACGTTATCCAACCAGCGAATTATCGCTCGACCACATAATACCAAGGAGTATGGGCGGCAAGTCAATCTGGGAAAACATTGTTTGTTCCTGCGCAGCCTGCAACGTCAAGAAAGGCGGCCGAACTCCAAAGCACGCCGGCATGAAACTGATCCGCAAACCCATCAAGCCCAAGCACAACCCCCTCGTTCACATTCATCTCGGCCACCAGCGTTACCGAAGCTGGAAGCAATTCCTCGACCACGCCTACTGGTCTGTAGAACTAAAATGACACTTCTCGGTGTCATCACAAATCTTTAGCCCCCCGATTTACCTGCGGGTTTTATTATTGACAACCGCCGTTGTTCGGCCTGTTGGACGATTTGCCTGCCTCTATGAGCTTTTTGAAGGGTGGGTAGCCCAAAAAACGCTGAGTGAGAAGCAAGTGCAGAGTAGCATTTGAGCCATCGGTTAATTCTCGGTACAATAGTGTGACTCTATTGGGAAGTCCAGACCCGAGAAGAAGCATGACCGATGTCACACGCATTTTGAACGCAATCGAACAAGGCGATGCCAAAGCTGCAGATGAACTGCTCCCATTGGTCTATGAGGAACTCCGTCTTCTTGCTGCTCAGAGACTCTCGCAGGAACTGCCTGGCCAGACGCTTCAGGCGACCGCTCTTGTCCACGAGGCTTATATCCGGCTGGTTGGGGCAGAAGCCCAGAATTGGGATAGTCGCGGTCATTTCTTCAAGGCTGCCGCGGAAGCAATGAGAAGGATTCTGGTTGAGAACGCACGTCGCAAGAGAAGTCTCAAATCAGGTGGCGATCGCAAAAGAGTTGATTTCAACGAGGCGGTTGTAGCAACAGAAAACGATCCCTATGCAGATGATCTTATTGCACTAGATGAAGCCCTCAGAAAGCTCTCGGAAAAGGACAAGATTAAGGCAGATCTCATTAAGCTCCGTTATTTTGCTGGGCTGACTATTGAGCAGACAGCCGAGTTCCTGGGAATCTCTACTGCCACGGCAAAGCGTTACTGGACTTATGCCAGAGCATGGCTGACTCGGGAAGTTGGTTAGAGTGATGGCCTCATTCAACTTTGAGAAATGCTCCTTTTTTTAGTTTTTTTCAAAAATCGTTGAGCCACTGTGACCCTGAATTGCGCATTGTATTATGAGGCCATATTGCAAAGGAGGTAAATTGTGGCAAATGAAGGTAAAGATGAAGAGGTAATCTTTAACGCTGCCATACGGCTAAAAAGCGGCGTGGAACGGGATGCTTATTTGGCTGAGGCTTGTGGAGACGACGATAAGCTGCGTACTGATGTACAGGCATTAGTCCAAGCTCACGAAGCTAAGAGTCTTCTTGACATACCCATTTTCGATCCGGACATTACTCTTGATAACTCCCCTTTGACCGAAGGCACCGGAACAGTCATCGGCCGCTACAAGCTACTGGAGAAGATCGGCGAAGGTGGCATGGCTGTGGTTTATATGGCTGAGCAACAGAAGCCTATTCGCCGCAAAGTAGCCCTGAAAATAATCAAATTGGGTATGGATACTAGATCTGTCATTGCCCGATTCGAGGCTGAACGCCAAGCCCTCGCCATGATGGACCATCCGAATATTGCCAAGGTCCTCGATGCCGGAGCAACCGAGACCGGCCGACCATACTTTGTGATGGAACTGGTTACAGGGGTCTCTATTACCGAATACTGTGACAAGAACAACATGAGCACCAAAGACCGCCTGGCGCTATTTGTCCAGGTCTGCAACGCCGTCCAGCACGCCCACCAGAAAGGTATAATCCATAGAGACATCAAGCCCACGAACGTCATGTTAACACTCCATGATGGTAAACCTGTTCCCAAAGTCATAGATTTTGGAATTGCTAAGGCAATAAACCAAAAGCTCACGGAGAAGACTCTGTTTACGCGATATGCCCACATGATCGGCACGCCGGCGTATATGAGTCCTGAACAAGCGGAAATGAGTGGACTGGATGTGGACACACGCACTGATATCTACTCCCTTGGTGTCTTGTTATATGAACTACTTACGGGAACCACACCTTTTGATACCGAAGAACTTCACAAAGCAAGCCTTAGTGAAATGCAGCGGATAATTTGTGAAGAAGAGCCCACTAAGCCATCCACAAAGTTAAGCTCACAAAAAGAATCCTTAGCTGACATTGCTCGACACCGAAATGTCAATCCCGATGTGCTGAAGAAAGCAATTCGCGGTGACCTGGATTGGATAGTGATGAAGTCGCTGGAGAAGGACCGCACACGTCGGTACGAGACGGCAAGTGCACTGGCTTTGGATGTCCAGCGACATTTAGACAATGAGCCTGTCCTCGCAAGAGCACCCAAGGCTATGTATCGTTTGCAGAAGTTTGTGCGCAGACATCGGTCTAAGGCCATAGCTGCACTTTTCATGCTTGCCATAGCTGGCGTACTAACTGTCATCCTTTCAATGTGGAATCGCGACCGGCTGCAGCTTGCCGAAACTGAAGGCATCCGGCATAGGAGCATCCTCTCTCAGGCTCGTGACCAATATACCGAGATGGACCGCGAAGCTGCCCTTGAGACCATCAAACCTATCCTTAACAGCAAGCACGTTGGGCCAGAAGCTCAGCTTTTATATGCCGGCATCCTTGTCGATTATCGTCGTTCTGACGAGGCAATTACCATCCTGGATAGTCTACTTAATAAACAACCTGAGATTGCCGGGGCGGCATATTCACTGCTTGCTAGAATCCTATGGGAGAATGAATCGTCCAATGCTGAGAGGCTTAAAGAGATCGAAGAGTACCACA
>CAYGBH010000238.1:0-6488 GCA_964348055.1 uncultured Pirellulales bacterium | reverse complement strand
GATGCTCAACCCGTCGCTGAGCAATAGCCGGGCAGTATAAATCCAATGTCCGCTAACGAAAAACCGTTTTTGGGGAAGGAATCACCCTACGAATGCATGGAAGAACCTACGCATGAAACTACGGCGGAGCCGTTTAGTGCAATCCATGCACAATTTCTATGATTTTCGTAAGGTACTATTATTACAGAGCTTATGGAGTCAACATTTTTTCAAATTTTGAGATATGGGCCTTTCGGGTTGTATTCAGTTATAGGCGCCGACGCATGAAAATCATACCTTGTGTGGCTAATCAGGTCATATATTTGGGCCAGCCCACAATCCAATCGGAAAACTCCAGTCTCCCTGACTCGCCATTAGAGGTTCGTACATAATAGGTGAGTCCATAGAAAGAACGGCCGCCGATTTTTTTGGAAGTAATGCGTGAAAAAGAGCTTGAGGTATAAACCGCTGTGGAGATAATAGAAAAAACGGAGCCCGAAAAATATTTGGGCCAGGGACAAATTGTAGTTCTTGGAAAACATAAGATTTACACCAAACATACGTTAACGGGAGGAAATCCATTATGAGCGAAATTACGAAAAAAGGCACATCACGTCGTGAGTTCTTGAAGGACAGCGGTCGGATTGCTGCGAGCTCGGCTCTGGCCGCAGGGATTGCTCCAAGCATCTACGCAGCGGAGAACAATACAATCAAGGTGGCCCTGGTCGGCTGCGGTGGTCGGGGAAGGGGCGCAGCGTCGAATGCCCTCTCTGTCAAGAATGGGCCGATTAAACTGGTGGCAATGGGCGAAGTCTTCGAAAATCGTCTTGCTCTCAGTTACAAGAGCTTGAAGGATAAACACGCCAGACAGGTGGATGTGCCCAAGGACCGCCAGTTCCTCGGATTCGACGCCTACAGAAAGGCAATGGATTGCCTTGGCGCAGGTGATGTGGTAATTCTCGCGACGCCTCCGGCATTTCGTTGGGTTCATTTCACATACGCCATCAAGAAGGGTATCAATGTCTTTATGGAAAAGCCCATCACAGTGGACGGGCCGACTACACGCAAGCTTTTTAAGCTTGCCGAAAAGTCTGTAAAGAAGAACCTCAAGGTCGGTGTGGGCCTTATGATCCGCCATTGCCAGGGCCGACAGCAACTGAAACAACGCATCGACAATGGTGAAATCGGCGATATTGTCGCGATGCGGGCCTACCGAATGGCCGGGCGGGCATCCACCGCCGGGCCTAAACCCAGCGGGATTAGCGAATTGCTATACCAGGTCCAAAAATTCCATGCCTTCCTTTGGGCCAGCGGCGGCATGTACAGTGACTACTATATTCACCAGATCGATGAGTGTTCATGGATGAAGAGTGCCTGGCCCATTGAGGCCCATGCCACTGGCGGTCGCCATTCTCGCGGCGATTCTCTCGACCAGAATTTTGACAACTACTCTGTAGAATATACCTATCCGGACGGGACCAAGCTGTTCTACTACGGTCGGGCCATGACCGGCTGCAAAGGTGGGTTTGACAGCTACGCACACGGCACGAGAGGCACGGCCGTCATCTCTACACGAGGGCACCACCCTGGCAAAGTCCGCACGTACAAAGGGCATAAGTTGGACGGCGCCAACCTCCTCTGGGCATTCCCACAACCCGAGCCGAGTCCATATCAACTGGAGTGGGATGACTTGATTGACGCCATTCGTCAGGACAAGCCTTACAATGAGGCGCGACGCGGCGCCGAGGCGAGCCTGGTGGCTTCCATGGGCCGTATGGCTGCTCATACCGGCCAAGTTGTTACCTTCGACGAAATACTCAACTGCGAGCATGAGTTTGCTCCTGATGTCGACAAGCTGACTATGGATTCTCCTGCACCCCTGCAGGTCGGAACTGATGGTAAATATCCCGTTCCACAGCCGGGCATTATCAAGAACCGGGAGTATTAAGGTTCCGACTTGAGTGTTCAGGTAATTGTCCAAACATTGATATGCAAGGTTTCATGATGCAAAGCTATAGCACTGTTCTTCACGGCGCAGTCAAATATGTAGCCCTGTTAGCCGTCATTCTCGTCGCCTTTGGGTCGTTGGACGTGACGGGTAAGGGCCGTAAGCTCCCGAAAAAATACACCGAGACAGTTACGTCCAAGAGCGGCCAAGATGTTTCATTCGAGATGGTTTTTGTTCCTGGCGGCACATTTGTGATGGGCAGCCCGGAGGATGAAGTGGGCCGCAAAGACGATGAAGGACCTCAGCACAAAGTGCGTCTGGATCCATTTTACCTTTGCACAACAGAGACCACCCTTGAGCTTTTTCTGGTCTACTATCAAGAGACCGTCAGTGCGAAGAAAGATTACGCCACGGCGCAGCAAACAGAGGAGAACACAGAGCAGGTGGGCAGGGATGATGTTGACGCGATTACGGGCCCTACACCTGTCTACGGAGACCTGACAATGGGGTACGAGGAAACGCATCCAGCTATGGGGATGACCTGGCACAATGCAATGACGTTTTGCATGTGGCTTTCGAAGAAGACCGGCAAGCAATATCGCCTGCCGACTGAGGCAGAATGGGAATATGCCTGTCGTGCGGCCACGACAAGCATCTTTGGTTTTGGAAACGACCCAAACCAGCTTGCAGACTATATCTGGTATGAAGCGAATTCTGATGTGGAGGTCCACGAGGTGGCTCAGAAGAGACCAAATCTCTGGGGTCTTTACGATATGTCGGGCAATGTCCGCGAGTGGGTTTACGATTTCTACAGTTCCACTGCGTATAGGGACACAGCCGAGAAAAGCCCGGCAGTCAATCCAAAAGGACCAAAGACCGGCAAAATACACGTAGCTCGTGGCGGTGACTATAGCAGCTCAATAGAAGAACTGCGCTGTGCGGCCAGGGCCTTTGAAGAAAAGTGGTGGCGCTCCGGCGATCTACAAATACCAAAGAGTAAATGGTGGCTGCCTTCAATGGACTTCATAGGATTCCGGGTGGCGCTATCTATAGACAGCACCCAGAAGTCGGACAGATGAACGTTCCTTCGTATCCGGTGCTGCCTCCATTGGAAAATGCCGGAGCTTCGGGCGAGTTGACTTTCCGTTGAGGTGAACATAACCGGCCTGATTGACATTTCGACTGCTTTTTTTTCGCAACTGGTCCCAGGCCCTGTTGGCTACATAACTTATTAAGTAGCTTTTAAGATTATTGTTAATCATTAAACCATCAATAGCTCCTGCGAAGTCAACAAAAACGTCATGACGACAGTCCTCATCAGATTGAATGTCGGACAAGGGAACGCTGATATATAAAATGGAAGTGAATAGGTCGCCTATGAAAAGCTCAAGGTCAAACACGAAAAACCTCTGTTGTCACAGTTTTCTTTGTGGCACCCTTCTGTAAGGGATGCGCTTCGGCCACCTATGAAGCGGCTGTGTCAGATTTCAAGAATTTTTTAGAACTATTTGTGGAGTCCATAGAGTCTGGTTCCTAAACATAGTGTTTAGAATAACCAGTAGTTTTCACATACAGGCAGTGATGATAACTTTGTAAGCTTTCCCATTGTCTCTAAGTCTATCAGCAAATGAGCGTATAACAGGATTAAAACGACAGGCAGTAAACGCTGCCATATACAAGACACTTCGCACATCTTTTCTGCCACCCCAGATATGCATCTGACCGTTAGATTTTCCTGACGAACAATCCCATGGTGCAAGCCCGGCTAGAGCAGCAATCTCCTGACGGTTGAGTGTACCAAGTTCAGGCAGATTTGCTATAAGCATAGCGCTGGTTTGCGGACCTACTCCAGGTACACTTTGGAGGATGTGGTCTTTGTTTTTAAAATCGTCATCGGTATCGATATAGTTCCTGATAAGTTGGTCAATTTCATCTGTCTGGCAGTATCCGCTTGGCCTGGTCCCTGGCCATGTTCAAGGAGGGCAACAGAATTGCCATAAGCACTGCAATGATAGCAATTACAACCAACAGCTCAATTAGTGTGAAGGCTCTTGTTTTTATTGCCGTGCTTCCTTCCCAATATAAATATGTTAAGGGCCTTTGTGCAGCGGTGATTTTCTTAGAAATCTTTAAACTTTCTCATCCACTGGGGCCAATCGCTGGGCACGGCACCGCCTGCTGTGGTCCAGGCGCCGTTTGTGTTGAACTCTCGATGCCACTTGAGTTTCCACAGCTCCTTAAGCCCTACCTTTCTGACGGACCAATCCATAAAAACGTGATTTACAAACGCGTTGTGCCGGTCGATACAAAAATGCATCATTTCATTTTTAGCGGCTATCCACTGACCGTTATATTCAGGAGGAATGATGCGTTCGGACCCAGGGTTATTGTTCTGATAGAAGGGCCCACCTCCCCTCCACATGGAATCGGCAAAAACGGGTATCCTGTTTCCGCCTTTAACATCAGGGGTCTTCCAGTTCCATTCAACCGGACGGTTCTGAATGCTCGTCTGTCCTGGCCGTTCATTAAAAGTCCAGTTATTTGCTCCATAGCTGGCTTCTTCCTGCCGGTAGCCAAATCCACCTGTTCCCATGATGTAGGTGTGGAACGGACCGCCCCAGCTTCCCCCGGCAGGGTGCCGTTTAGTGGCCATCGGGCATAGGAGAATACCCGCTCTTGTACGATACAGATGCCGCAGCGGCACTACCCAATTCCCACGCGGCCACCCGGCCTGGTCGGATTCCATACAGAAACGGCTATCGTTATCTTGGCAATACATCATCCAGATCTTGCCCCATTGGTTCAGGTTCA
The DNA here is from genome assembly GCA_964348055.1 of uncultured Pirellulales bacterium. Taxonomy (GTDB): domain Bacteria; phylum Planctomycetota; class Phycisphaerae; order Sedimentisphaerales; family Anaerobacaceae; genus JAUXAL01. Next base: position 1,750 of record CAYGBH010000238.1, on the reverse strand, counting down.
TCTGACAGGCAGCCGATCTTGCCTGATGCTTTACTCGCTGCAGTGCCGGCATTAATATCGCCAGCAATATTGCAATGATGGCAATCACCACCAGAAGTTCTATTAACGTAAAAGCCTTTCGTCTGTCCATAATAACACTCCTTCTTTTTGCTGACCTCCTGCCTGTTGCTCATAAAAATGCGCAAGAGCGGCTTGGTGTTTCCCTAATCCTGTTTTCTTCATTCTTGTACCTGCTTTACTGATACGATAGTATACCTAAAATCTGATTCCTCTGCAATCGTGCTCAAAGCATATTATAGTCCGACCCTAACGCTTACAAGGACAAGCAGAGCCCATACCGAGTCAATCAGCATAGGCTCCGATTTGTGTCTCAAATTACAGGCCCTTGTCCATCAATGAACAAAAAACTACGTAGTACGAACTATTCAAAACGGCTTGTCAAACGGGGCAGTCCGGCCTGCAAGCCACTGAACCTCAGCATGCGACAGAGCATTGTCGTAGATGCGGACCTCATCAATTGAGCCCGTGAACCACCAGGCACCTTTATTGTGGCGACGACCTATTTTGACATCATCGTTGGCGGTAATATTAAATGCATCCGGGCCCATCGCGGGTCTCGTGTCATCTATGCCGTCGACGTAGAGTACTACGTCCGGATATGAGATGGTGGCGCTCTCTTGCACCGTCACCGCAACATGGTGCCACCCACCGTCGTTCACACCAGTATCGCCTTGCACGTTACCGCCTCCATGCTGAACGCGTAGCCTGTTGTTGTTGATCCGGAATTCCACCCTTTCAGTGTTAACAGCATTACCCCAGCCCACAAGCGCACCAGCGCTCTCCGTGGTTTTAATCCACGCAGTGATGCTGAAAGCGTGCGAGCCGAGAATGCCCTTGTAGCCGGTTATCTCCACGTAGTCGTCTGTACCGTCAAGGCTAATGACCTGGCCGATCTTGCCAACTGCAAAAGTGGGCTCACCCATCGCAGTACCGTGGAGGCCGTTGCCGGAGCTGTCGTTGGTATTGCCCTCAAATTCATAGTGTGCTACCAGACCAGCGATGCCGGGCTCGGCTGGCGTGACCAACTGACGGCTATAAGGATACAGCCTGATATCGTCAACGTAAACCACACCCGAACCACCGGGCGTCATACTCGCTTCGTCGCCAAAGCCAATACTAAGCTTCGTGACATTCTGCAGGCCTATCCCTAACGATGCAAGGTCAATATTCCACGGTTGCCATGGTCGTAGCGTTAAGTTACCGGCATCACCATCATATGCAATCTTTGAGCCGTTGATCTTCACATACATCTGGTCAGGCATATTATTCGGCTCACCAGAGAACCACAGAGATAACGCGTTAACACTATGCTTGGTCCAATCCTGCGGCGGGTTCAGCGTCAGCTCTGCCTCTGAATACCTTGCTGTGCCGGAGTTGTCGTAGAACAGCGGCATCGACTGATCGCCACTGTGGACGATACTCTGCTCGGCAAAAGGAACAGCAGGATAACCAACGACAGAGCCGTTCAGCGGCTGGTCTAATCCGTCTATCCACGCGTTAAATATTCTGTTGCTGTTGGGGTCTTCGGGGTCAAGGTCGTTGTAACTCTCAAAATCGTCCACGACAAGGAACTCGGGCGTCGTAAAGTTCCAGACGTCGCCATCCAACATTGTTGGGGTCTCGGCCATATTGACCTCGTTAATCTTCCAGTAGTAAGTTGCACCTAAATCGAGCGACAAGGGACCATAAC
>CAYGBH010000237.1:0-6523 GCA_964348055.1 uncultured Pirellulales bacterium | reverse complement strand
ATTTGGCAAAGGCCATCGCTCCACATTGTGAAATCAAGGTTATCGGGATTCGACCTGGGGAAAAGCTGCATGAAGTCCTCGTTACAGAAGAAGAGGGAAGAAATACCGTTACCTATGATGGCAAGTATGTCATTCTGCCTAACCTCTCTTACTGGAAAAGAAGGAAATACAAGAATAGCCATAAGGTACCCGAGGGCTTTTTATACACCAGCGATAAGAACAATGAATGGCTGACCATCGAAGATTTAAGAAGAATTGTCTATGATTCTTCGTTGTGTAAAGAGGATTCGGCCTCTTCCCTGCTATCAACGATTCACAAGCTTAACGAGAAAATCGTTCTTGACATGATCGATTCTGAGGAACGTCCCAGGTCCGCGGAATTGACTGCCCAGTCCGGCGATAACCGGTAATCGGCGAGGAGTTTTTTGTGTTTTGAACGGAGGGTGACGTATCGGATTGAATGAATATCAATCTCCAAACATTGGAAAGTCCAGCAGCTGTTCAACAATGACCAGTACCAGCGCTTCCATCCCTTACGGCCGACAGTGGATTGAAGAAGACGACATCGCCTCTGTCGTCGAAGTGCTACGTGGAGACTGTTTGACTACGGGTCCCAAGGTGCCTGAGTTCGAACGCGCTTTTGCGAATTTCGTGGGATCCGGAGAGGCGGTGGCGGTGAGCAGTGGAACAGCAGCACTGCATGCTGCCATGTTCGCGGTCGGCATTGGTCCCGGAGATGAGGTGATTTTGCCACCAATGACCTTTGCTGCGACAGCGAATGCCGTCGTGTTTCAGGGCGGTCGACCCATCTTTGCCGATGTGGACCCGGATAGGTTGCTCTTAGATCCGGCTCAGGTTGACGCGCGGATCACTTCCCGAACAAAGGCCGTTGTTGCTGTGGATTACACCGGCCAACCTTGTGACTATGATGCGCTCCGTGCCGTGGCGGACCGTTACAATCTGATTGTCATCGCTGATGCCTGCCATTCTCTTGGGGCCGAATACAGGGCAAGAAGAGTTGGCACCCTGGCAGACCTCACCGTTTTTAGTTTTCATCCCGTGAAGCATATAACGACAGGTGAGGGCGGGATGGTAGTTACGGCCCATCGCGAATTGGCAGAGAAAATGCGGCGATTCCGTAATCATGGAATGACGTTGGACCATGTCGAGCGGACAGCGCAGGGTACATGGTATTACGAGATTGTGGATCTTGGCTACAACTATCGGCTGAGCGATTTCCAGTGCGCGATGGGGATGAGTCAACTGCGGAAGTTACCCGGTTGGGTAAGCCGTCGACAAGCTATCGCTCGACGTTACGATGCGGTTTTTGCCCAGATGGCTGCTGTTGAACCACTTGGCGTCAGTGCTGACGTGTTGCACGCCTATCACCTGTACGTCATCAAACTCAGGTTGGATCTTTTGCAGGCTGGGCGGGCTACAATTTTTGCCGCCCTCCGAGAGCAGGGTATTGGCGTTGGCGTTCACTACATCCCAGTGCATTTTCATCCTTTCTATCGGGAGCGGTTCGCTACCGGGCCGGGACTATGTCCAGTGGCCGAGGACGCGTATGAGAGAGTGGTCACCCTCCCAATTTTCCCACGTATGAGCGAGAGCGATGTCGATGCGGTCATAGCGGCCGTCTGTAAAGTTATCGAGGCATATGGGCGATGAAGGTGGTTGCTGTGATTCAAGCCCGAGTGGGGAGCACCCGGCTGCCGAATAAGGTATTGCTGAACTTGGCTGATGAACCGATGCTCGCAAGATGCGTGAGCCGCGTGAGCCGTGCCCCGAACCTTGACGAAATCGTGGTGGCAACCACCGTAGAACAGGGCGATGAAGCCATCGTCCGCTTATGTACTGAGCTCGGGTGGCCTTATTTCCGGGGCAGCGAGGAAGATGTCTTGGACCGCTACTATCGGACGGCCACAGCCTACAATGCTGACATCGTGGTCCGTGTTACTTCAGACTGTCCTCTGATTGATCCGGAAATCATCGATCGACTGGTGAGGGAGTTTTTGGACCGACAACCAGACGTTGACTATGCCTGCAACGTTTTGCCCCGGCGAACATTTCCTCGCGGTTTGGATACGGAGGTGATTCGCCTTGATGTTTTGGAACGGGCCTGGCGTGAAGACACCAACCCTGTTTGGCGTGAGCACGTCACGACGTATATCCAGCGTGATCCGCGGTTCCGCATCCATTGTGTTGTGAACGAGGTGGATCTTTCCTACATGCGGTGGACCGTGGACACGCCAGAAGACCTGGCTTTCGCCCGCTGCGTCTATGAACACTTTGGTCACAGTCGTTTCTCCTGGCACGATGTCGTGTCAGCTCTAGAGAAGCACCCCGAGTGGCTGGAGATTAATGGGCGCATTCGGCAAAAGGAGGTCTGAGTCTAATCGATGGAGAAATCTCTGGTCATCCGTGTTGACGCCAACGCCCAGGTGGGTACCGGTCACTTCATGCGGTGCCTGGCTCTTGCCCAGGCCTGGAAGATCCAAGGTGGGCAGGTAATCTTCATTAGTGCCTGTGAAAGTGACGGCTTGCGCCGTCGTCTTTCGGACGAGGCATTTCAGATCATCACTTTAGAGCGATTGCATCCTGATCCCTCCGATTGGGAGACGACTTCGCAAGTACTGGCGTCGTATCCAGAAGGCTGGGTCGTGCTTGATGGGTACCACTTCAACTCCCTTTATCAAAGGCGGGTCAAGGAAGCCGGCCATCGGCTGCTCGTGATTGATGACATGGCTCACCTGGAGCACTACTACGGTGATGTGGTGCTGAACCAGAACATTAATGCCGAAGATTTGCATTACTCGTGCGAGCATTACAGTCACCTCTTGTTGGGGACTCGATATGCGCTGTTGCGATCAGAGTTTCTGAGCTGGCGGGAATGGAAAAGGAGGATTCCAGGGGTAGCTCGTAAAGTGCTCGTAACACTTGGCGGCGGCGATCCCGAGAACATAACTCTAAAGGTCATCAATGCATTGAAAAAGGTCGACATTCAAGACCTAAACGTAAAAGTTGTTGTTGGGCCATTAAATCCCCATATTGAACGTCTGCAAAACGCTTTGAATTCCACACACAACCCCATAAGCATTGTTCACGATGTAGAAAAAATGGCTGAGCTGATGGCTTGGGCTGACCTTGCTATCGCAGGTGGCGGAGCCACTTCTTGGGAACTGGCTTTTATGGGTTTACCTCATCTCGTTGTCGTTCTGGCAGACAACCAGCGTTCAGTAGCTCAGGGCCTCCAATCGAGGGGAGTTGTCGTCAGGTTAGACGAGCGTGATAAAACTTCATCATCTGCAATAGCGGAGGCGGTCACCCGGTTGCTGTTGGGGGCTGAGACGCGTGCGGAGATGGCTCAGCGAGGACGGAAAATAGTAGACGGTGATGGGGTGACCCGAGTCTTGATGCATTTAGGTGGCAAAAAACTCAGGTTAAGACCGATACGTGGAAGCGATTGTGTTTGGCTTTGGAAGTGGGCAAACGATCCGGAGGTGAGAGCAGTGGCTTTCTCATCGGATCCAATACCCTGGGAGGAGCATGTACAGTGGTTTGCCCAAAAGTTGCACAAACCGAATTGTTATCTCTTTATTGCGCTAGACGATCAAGACATACCTGTGGGACAGGTGCGATTTGATGTTGACGAAGAGGACGAAGCAGAGATTGATGTAACCATAGATAAAAGTCGACGTGGATCAGGGTACGGGAGTCTTCTTATCAGCATGGCAGTAGAAGAAGCATTTCGTGTTACACCAATACGGACCGTCCATGCATTCATCAAGCTGAACAATGACCCTTCGATTCGGGCATTTGAAAAAGCAGGGTTCAGAAGGCTCGGCCTGGAAAGGGGCAGAGGAAGTGGAGCGACTCATTATGTACGGATCGGGAAGCAATGAATAATAAAGGACTGGGCGACACTCACATTGTGGTTGGCAGTATGCCGTGGAACCGTCGAATCTTTGATGAGATTATTCGTAAATATCCTGGTCAATGGTACTTCGTTGGGTCCCGTGAACAATTGAATCCAGAGGCGGTGCAGGAATTTAACCCACGTTATATCTTCTTTCTCCACTGGTCATGGAAAATTCCCGATGAAATCATTGACAGGTATGAATGTGTGTGCTTTCACATGACAGACGTTCCGTATGGGCGGGGTGGAAGTCCGCTGCAAAACCTAATCGTTCGAGGACACAGGGACACCAAACTTACGGCCCTACGGATGACACACGACTTTGACGCGGGCCCAGTATATCTTAAGGAGGACCTCCATTTAGAGGGAAACGCCGAACAGATATACATACGCGCCACTTACACAGAGGCGCGAATGATTGAGCGCATCATCCGCGAGCGACCTCAGCCAGTGCCACAAGTTGGAGAGGTTGTAATGTTTAAACGGCGCAAATCCGAGGAGAGTGAAATCCCGCAGGTAGCCTCATTGCAAGCCTTGTATGATTTCATTCGCATGCTTGACGCTGTTGGATACCCCAAGGCGTTTGTCAACCACAAAGGGTTTCGCTACGAATTTAGCAGAGCTGTTTTGTATGATGGGCGGGTCGTGGCTGATGTAACCATCATTCCTTTGGGGGAGACCCGTTGATGAAAGTGCTTGTCGTTGCGGCTCATCCGGATGATGAGGTATTGGGCTGTGGTGGCACGATCCCTCGGTTAGCTCGGGAAGGTCACGATGTATATATTGCCATCCTTGGCGAGGGAATCACGTCGCGCTACCAACGGCGAAAACAAGCCGATCCAACACGGGTCGATGCACTGCATACCCGTAGTATTCAGGTGGCAGAGTTACTAGGGGCTAAAGATCTGTTCACCTACCGTTTGCCCGATAACCGCTTTGACACGGTACCTCTCTTGCGTGCGATAAAAATCATTGAGGATTTGGTAGCCGATCTTGTTCCAGAGGTCATCTATTCGCACCATGGCGGTGACTTAAACATAGATCACGTGGCGGTGCATCGGGCGGTCTTAACGGCCACACGTCCGATGCCAGGCCAGCCAGTGAGAGAGATCTACGCTTTTGAGGTTCCATCCTCTACTGAGTGGTCTTTTCAACGATTTGAACCGAATTTTCGACCGGATGTGTTTGTCGATATTAGTGATACTTTATCCATTAAAGTGCAAGCCATGGCCCATTATGAGACGGAAGCACGTTCATTCCCTCATCCCCGTTCCGCTGAAGCCATCCGTGTGATCGCTCGGCGGTGGGGAACTGTAGCGGGATTCGATGCTGTGGAAGCTTTTGAACTGATACGTTCTATCCGGTGAAGCAGGCAGGCATTGATGAAGTCCTACATAGAAATTGCGAATCGCCGTGTCGGACCAAATGAGTCAACTTACATTGTCGCTGAGATGTCGGCGAACCACAATCAGGACTTTAAGCGGGCAGTCAGAATACTGGAAGCCGCCAAAGAGGCCGGTGCCGATGCCGTCAAGCTTCAGACGTACACACCGGACACGCTCACCCTATACTCGAATAAAGAGTATTTCCGAATCGCTGAGGGAACACTTTGGGAAGGACGTAATCTCTATGATCTTTACAGCGAAGCATATACTCCTTGGGAGTGGCAGCCCAAGCTTAAGGCTATTGCTGACGACCTAGGTATGGATCTTTTTTCCGCAGCCTTTGACCAAAAGGCGGTGGACTTCCTTGAAGAGATGGATGTGCCGGTTCACAAGATCGCATCGTTTGAAATCGTAGATCTTCCGCTTATCGATAAAATGGCCCGAACCCGTAAGCCCCTGATCATTTCCACCGGTATGGCTACCTGTGGAGAGATCGAAGAGGCGTTCCAAAGGGCTCGCAATGCAGGGGCAAAGCAGATTGCTCTGCTCAAATGCACGAGTGCTTATCCGGCTTCACCCGAAGACGTGAATCTGCGGACCATTCGCCATTTGGCAGAAGCATTCGAGGTGCCGGTTGGATTGTCAGACCATACACTGGGCATTGCCGTGCCGGTGGCCGCAGTAGCACTGGGGGCCTGCATCGTGGAAAAGCACTTGACTCTGTCGCGAAGCGTCTCTAGCCCAGACAGCGCCTTCTCACTGGAACCCCACGAGTTTAAGGCAATGGTCGAGGAAGTGCGCGTGGCAGAGAAAGCATTGGGGAAGATTCACTACGGCGTGAATGAGAATGAGGTGAGGAGCCAGGCATTTCGGCGGTCACTGTTTGTGGTACAAGACATGAAAGCCGGGGATCTATTCACAACGGAGAACGTCCGTTCCATCCGGCCCGGCTATGGATTACATACCCGGTACCTCAAACTGATCATCGGACGCTATGCCAACCGGTCCATAGAACGTGGCACGCCTCTGTCCTGGGATCTGATTGGAGAACCCTCGACGTGATGACCAGAGTGGATCTCATCATCGCCGGGTGTTGGTTTTTGATAACTCAGGGAACTCCTCAAAAGGGAGAATCATCACACAGGAGAAATAGGGTGTGAAAATCATTATCTATAACCCCTATGCCTTATCGAATTACCATTTCTCAACGGGCATGGAG
>CAYGBH010000236.1:0-6586 GCA_964348055.1 uncultured Pirellulales bacterium | reverse complement strand
TTGTTCACAGGCGTATTCGGGGACTAAAAAGCCCGAACCGGATTCATCCGGCCGGATTTATGGAGCAATTATGGATCGAGGAGGAGGAAAACTAATGGGCTGGCATATCATTAAACGTCTGCTTCAGGCTGTACCCGTCTTGCTGGGGATTGCCACTATTACTTTCTTTATCATACACCTTGCGCCCGGCGACCCTATGGATATGCTTCTTGATCCTCGTATCCGTGCGCGCCGGGAGATAAGCCCTGAGATGATCGAGATGCTTCGGAAGAAGTACGGACTCGACCAGCCGATTCATGTGCAGTATGTGAAGTGGATTAATAATTTAGTGCATGGCGACCTCGGAGAGTCATTCAGCTACCGCCGGCCCGTGTCCACTCTGATAGCAGAGAGGATACCGTACACGCTCCAGTTAAGCATTCTCGCTCTTCTTTTCGATGCGTTAATAGGAGTCACCATAGGAATAATCGCTGCCGTTAAGCAGTATTCACTAATGGATAAGGCAGTTACTCTTGGATCGCTGATTATTTATTCGATACCGGGATTCTGGCTCGCGCTGATGCTTGTACTGATCTTTTCTGTGAACCTCGGGTGGCTTCCTACCGCCCAGACACGCTCTCTTGACTATGAACTTCTCTCGTGGTCAGAAAAGATTCTTGACCGGCTCTGGCATCTGATTCTTCCAGTCTTCGTCTTAGGGATTGCTTCAGCAGCTAGTACTGCCCGCTATATGCGAAACCGGTTATTAGAGGTACTTAGCGAAGAATATGTCCTCGCAGCGAGGGCACGAGGATTAAAAGAGCGAGCCGTGATCTTAAAACATGCACTACGGAATGCCCTTATCCCCATAATCACAATTTTCGGTATGAGACTACCTTTTCTGCTGGGTGGAGCTGTCCTTATTGAGAACGTTTTTGCATGGCCCGGAATGGGCACACTGGCAGTAGAGGCAATCGGAAGGCGAGATTATCCTGTTATACTCGCGACAAGTATGATAAGCGCAGTTCTCGTCGTTCTGGGTAACCTGTTCGCCGATATAACTTATGCAATCGTAGATCCCAGAGTCTCTTATGAAAAATAACAACAATACAAAGCAACGCAGCGTGATTTTTATCTCGGTCGTTCCGGGAATCGGTCATATTATTCTGGGCTATCACAGCAAGGGGATCAACCTCTTTGTTTTTACTATCAGTATGGTACTGGTACTCATCTGGCGATGGGAAAGATTCGTGAACGTGTTTTATACTAAAGATGTCGGTGCATGGGTCGCATCCGCTTTTATCATTTTATCGCTGGTGGGAAGTGTGGTGTTTTCTATAATAGATGTGAAGCGGCTTCTTCTAAAGCATGGTGATGAGATATATAGTAAGAGTCCGATGCGAGTTGCATTGAGACGCTTCAAAGCCAACCGCCTTGCAGTGGCGTCTCTCTATGTTATTATTCTTTTTTACATTCTCGCGATACTTGCACCGATTGTTGCTCCGTATGATCCTGTGGCGATTGATAATGTTCTTGGAAGCAGGTATCATCCCCCTTCCCTAAGACATCCCTTCGGTACCGATGAGCTCGGCAGAGATCTTTTAAGCCGAGCACTTTACGGTGCACGTATATCGCTGTCAGTTGGATTGATGGCAACAATAATCGCAATCTCATTCGGAACTGTTTATGGAGCTGCAGCAGGTTTTTTCGGCAAAGCTATTGATAATGTTCTTATGAGGATTGTAGATGTAATTATTTCCTTCCCGACCACTTTCCTCATGCTTATGCTTGTAGGTGTGTTCGAAGCGAGCGTTGTTGCCATGGTCCTTATTCTGGGGTTGACAGCGTGGACCGGAACGGCCCGGTTCATCCGGGGGGAAATTCTATCCTTGAAGAAACGGGAATTCATAGATAGTGCCCGGGCCATTGGACTGCCTAATCATTTAATACTTATACGGCATTTGATCCCAAACGCAATGGCACCGGTCCTGGTAAGCGCGGCACTTATGGTCGGTGGGAGGATTGGTGCTGAGGCTGGACTTTCCTTTTTAGGCATCGGCATCAGACCGCCGACGCCCTCGTGGGGCAATATGATGACAGGGAGCAAGGGCGCTCTTATGACAGCATGGTGGGTTGCTGTCTTCCCCGGTTCTTTACTTGCTGTTACAATTCTCTCTTTCAACCTGCTGGCAGATGGGCTTCGAGATGCTATGGATCCAAAAACACTCATGCGGAGGTACGTATAGCCTATGCTTCTAACAGTTGAGAACCTTTCAACGTACTTTTTCCTTGATGAAGGCGAGTTAAGGGCTGTTGATGATGTATCTTTTGCTGTGGATAGACAGGAAACGGTTGCGCTCGTTGGAGAATCCGGCTGCGGAAAAACAATAGTAGCTCTTTCTTTGATTAATCTGGTATCATTGCCCGGTCGCATTATTGGCGGGAGAGTCCTTTTTCAAGATAAAGATGTTCTTACAGTGAGCGAGGAAGAACTGCGAAGGATCCGTGGAAGGGAGATCGGGATGGTGTTTCAAGAACCAGGTGAAGCCCTGAATCCTGTATATACTATTGGTTACCAGATAAGCGAAGTTATTCAGATTCACAAAGGCTTACCGAAGCATGAAGCTGACAGAGAAGCGGTTCGGCTTCTGGGTGATACTGGGATTCCAGAGCCTGAGAAACGTGCAAAGGCTTACCCTCACGAACTTTCAGGTGGCATGCAGCAGCGTGCAGTCATTGCGATAGCCACCAGCGCACAGCCGAAGCTGCTTATAGCCGATGAACCTACTACTGCCCTGGATGTGACAGTACAAGCGGAGATTCTTGATCTTCTCCGATACCTTCAGGAGCAATATAAGATGGCGATTCTTCTCATTACCCATGATCTTGGTATCGTTGCCGAGATGGCGCAGCGAGTTATGGTAATGTATACCGGAAAACTGGTAGAAATCGCCAAGACAGTTGACCTCTTTCATCAGCCAACACATCCATATACCAAGGGTCTGCTGGATTCTATTCCGCAATTCCGCGCTGGACAAAAAGAGCCCCTGCGCGGGATTCCGGGCAGTGTGCCTGATTTTTTGAAGCTTCCTTCAGGTTGCACATTCCACCCGCGGTGTCAGTTGGCAGAAAGCACTTGTGCATCAGAATTTCCACCGCTACGAGAGATTGAACATGGGCGCTATTGCGCCTGTTACAGGAGTCTAAACAAGGCAATATGATATATACTGAAGAATCCTTGCTGAAAGTATCTGCCCTGAAAACCTATTTTCCTTTCGGCAACCGCTGGTTTGGGAAGCGCAAGTGGGTAAGGGCTGTTGATGGAGTTGACCTGCACCTAAAGCGCGGTGAGGTGCTGGGACTGGTTGGAGAGTCCGGCAGTGGCAAAACGACTCTTGGCAGATCGGTGCTGCGTCTTACTGAACCAACTGCAGGGACAATGGAGTTTGATGGTAGCGATCTGCTTGCTCTCAAGGGGCGGGAGCTCCGCGCCATACGCCGCAGAATGCAGATCATCTTTCAGGATCCTTACTCATCTCTCAGTCCCAGAATGCAGATTAAACAAATTATTGCCGAACCGCTTCGTCTTCACCACATCGTTCCAAGTTATAAGCTTAAGGACAAGGTTGCAGCCCTACTTGAAGAGGTGGGTCTGGAGCCCTACTTCATGCACCGCTACCCCCACGAGATGAGTGGTGGGCAGCGTCAGCGTATCGCAATAGCCAGAGCGCTTTCTTCCAAACCAGATTTCATAGTTGCCGATGAGCCAGTCTCGGCATTAGATGTATCAGTGCAGGCTCAGATATTGGGTATACTACTGGAACTTCAGCGAAAAGAAGGTATTGCTTTGCTGTTCATATCCCATGATTTGAGCGTTGTCGAGCGTATAGCTGATCGGATTGCTGTCATGTATCAAGGCAAGGTGGTCGAAGTAGCATCGGCTGAACACTTAGTCAACTCCCCTCTTCATCCCTACACACAGGCTCTTCTCTCAGCTGTTCCTACAGGTGATCCTCTTAGTAAACGAGAGCGAATTGAACTATCAAATGATCTGCCTTCTTCCACCGAATTTATCAGAGGCTGCGCATTTGCTTCACGCTGCCCAGAGTGCCAAGAGCTTTGCCGGCGACAGGAGCCGGAGTCGGAGCTCAAGAAGGACGGGACCATAGTTTCATGTCTTTTTCGTTGAGTTGTCTGAGCAGTTTGGAAACAAGAAATAGAAGGATTGCCCCGGCATCCCACCAGCCAACCAGAAGCGCCCCAAGCACCCCCAAAACGGCCACATTTTCACGCGTCGGCGCCTACAACTCTGCTACAACCCGAAAGGCCGTTATCTCGTAATTCGGGAAAAATTCTTATCTCGTAAGTACTGCGCCAACAGTTGCTTACGAAAAAGCCGAAATTTAGCGCACGGATTCAATGGACGTAGCGATTTCATTCCATCCAAGGAAGATAAGGGCTGCCGGTTGTCGGGTATGTTTCTGCATAAATTTTCCTTGCAGCGAGGTTGCTAAGTTGGTATAAAATAGTATCGGAGAAATGTAGGGAATTTGTCTTCTGACTTCTGTGGAATCTTTACAGCTTGTAGGTAGAGGAGGAATTAAGAACTTCACATTTCAGTCAACCGCTCACATTGAGCTTTTTTGAAGGAGAATTACCATGTTCAGAACATTGATTTGTTTGGTTTCTTTTGTTCTTGTGTTGTCTCTGGTGGGTGATGTTCAAGCTGCTGACGTGATCTGGACCGATGCTGGTCCCGACCACCTCTGGAGCACACCAACAAACTGGGGCACCGGTACACTCCCCACCCCTGCCGACACGGCCCAAATCGACATGCTCCCAGGCCCGATTATCGCGAACGAAGGCGCCGTGAAGGTACACGAGGTAAGCGCTGGAGATACTTCCTCTGGTGCCCTGACAGTCGACGGTGGAACTCTTACGACAACCGAGTACATTCGAGTGGGCCGGGGTACGGGTAGTAACGGGACACTTAATATGATTAGTGGCACCATAACTATTGGCGCTAACTTAATCTTGGGGCAAAAAGGTAATGGCACCCTCAATATGGCCGGAGGCACTATTACAGTCGGTGGGACGCTACAGATTGCACGGAAGCCTGAAGCTACAGGTCACGTGAATCTGGATGGTGGAATTATTATCGCCAATAGCATTGTGATGAGAAGGGACGTTGGTTCTGTTGGTACGATGGACGTCACAGCCGGTACGCTGATAATAAACGGCGACGCGCTCTCGAATGTTCAGGGATTCATCGACAACGGCTGGATTACCGCCTATGACGGCAACGGAACACTGCAGTTGGATTATAACGTCATGAATGAAGGCCAAACCACGTTGACGGCCCTCCACAATTTCAATCCAATTCCGGCCGACGGTGGTAGCATAGCAGCCGGCGAGGTGGAACTGAGCTGGATTTTGCCTGATCCTTGTGTGCCTGGCCAGCCGGTTCTAGTCGACGTCTACTTCACCGAAAACATGCAGTTGCTGCAGCAGTTTACGGATCCGACAGCCATCCAGGTTGTTAATAAGCAGAACGTGACTTCTGTTGTCGTGCAAACTCAACCAAAGACGTGGTACTATTGGGCCGTCGATACTTACATCGGCGATCCCAATGATCCGATTTTCGGGCCTATCTTTAGTTTCTTCGCAGACAATATGCCTCCCAGAGTGGACGCCGGCGCCGATGTAGTGACTTGGCTGGAAGCCGGTACCAGGGCCGGGAATCTGGATGCGACCGTTACCGATGAGGAGGCTTATACCGTGCAGTGGACAGTGGTCAGTCAGCCCAGTGCAGGGGCTGCTTTTATAGAGACAGCCACTGCCGAGGATACGAGCATTACCTTGACAGCCCCGGGCGAGTATGTCTTGCAGTTGGAGGCCTCTGATGGTGAATACACCGGTTCGGACACCGTTACGATCAACGTGTTTAATGACAGTTGCCAGGCAGCCCAGTCACTGTCCGATTACGTACCGTTTCCCGGAGACGTCAATGGTGACTGCATCTTCGATCAGCTGGATTTGGATATATTGAATGAAGACTGGCTGAAAGATAATTCACTTACTGAAGAGTGGTTCAAGGTTGATTAACCGAGGTCACTATCGACTTGAACTTACCGGGGTGTTTGATACGGCGTGTCAAGCGCCCCGGCTCATATTTTCATGTTGGGAGGTATCATCATGAACAAGGGAAAAGGCTTCACTCTGAAAGAACTTCTCGATTCACATGTCAATCCCTTCCCGCGAGCTGCAAGATGTCAATATTCTTTGCTGAATTCATATCACTAAAATGTCTCCACAGATGCCTGCCGCCCCGCCTAGTGTCGGCAGACGCGGGGCTGGGAGGCTGGGTTGATGAAAAGGCCGAACTGCTCCACGAAGCGGGGCCCCATGTCTCCATGGAAAAAAGTGCCGGACACCTTTAATTCCCCTTGAGTGAATGCTTGGGACACGCTACGATTTTCATGGCAAGATCAGACCACTGTAGTTGTCAAAGTATTGAGTTGCGGGAACCGGACAATTTGCAGCATGAACATGAATAAGACAGACCACACTCGGCGTGATTTTCTTAAGGCTGCAAGTCTGGGGCTCA
>CAYGBH010000235.1:0-6611 GCA_964348055.1 uncultured Pirellulales bacterium | reverse complement strand
ATGTGTGATGGACGATTCGGCTGGTTCGAAGGTTTCATCGGCTCTGGTTTTGACCTCGACAAAGACGATGGTGCTGTCGGTATCAACCATAATCAGGTCGATTTCGCCGGTCTTGCAGGAGAAGTTGCGAGTGAGTTTTTTGAGGCCTTTTCTTTTCAAAAACCTCAGGCAGTGTTTTTCACCCCACCGTCCGAGCAGTGTCCTGTCGGCCAATAATCTGCGTTTGTTTAATATTATGCCCACCATAGTAAATATACCCCCCAAATAAATAGAGGGCTAAACGATTTGTTATTTGGAGGTGGTGTGGCCGCTGTGGCGCTGGGCCAGTTTGACGGCCTTGCCGGTCCGCTCGCGGAGGAAATATAATTTTGCACGTCTTGCTTTGCCGCTTCGAACCGGCCTGATATCGAGGACGTGGGGTGAATGAAACGGGAAAATCCGCTCGACGCCCTCGTTATTTACAATTCGCCGCACCGTGAACGTTTCGTTAATACCCCGGCCCTTGCGCGCGATTACCGTGCCGGTAAATATCTGTGTGCGCTCTTTGTCGCCTTCTCTGATAAGGCAGTGGACATCAACAACATCGCCTATTTCGAAGTGCGGCTTCTTTTTCTTAAGGCTTTTGCCCTCAACCGCATCCAACATTTCCGTTTTCACTGATTTATCTCCTTATCAATTCGTATCTCGTTCGAAATACGGTACGAAATATACTTGTCTTTGTGCCTAAAGACAAGGACTTTTTCAAAAATTGCAGCTTTTAGGCGGTCCGGGCACAAATCTGCATATATACAGGTCTTTTATATGAGCCGGGCCTCTGTCTTGATAGGGTCAAAACCGGCAAATGCCTCCAGTTGTTTTTACCTGGCGGCCATCTTGACAGGCCAGTTCGGCGAGTCGGTGCGGGCGGTCGCCAAATATCGCTCAATCCTGGCAATCACGCCGGGACGTTGAGCGGCGATGTCATTGGTCTCGGCGACGTCTTTAACCAAATCGTAAAGCTCCAGCGGCTTGTCCGAAGCCAGGCGCACGGCCTTGTAGTTACGCCAGCGGACTGCCTGCCCGAGATTTTTCGCGGGCGTCTCCCAGTATAGGAAGCGGTCGTCCGTAGCCTGCTTTTTACCGAGCAGCGCAGGTAGAACGCTGATGCCGTCGATATTGTCAGGCGGTTTAACACCAGCGAGCTCGGCCAGGGTCGGCATGACGTCGGCAAAGTACCAGGCCGCACCGCTGGTTTTTCCTGCGGGCACTTTGCCCGGCCAGCGGACAATCATGGGCGTGCGAATGCCGCCTTCGTACAGGCTGCCTTTCTTTTCCCGCAGGGGCCCGGAGCTGTCGAAAATCCCTTCCCAGCGTCTGGCCGCACCGTTGTCCGAGCAGAAGAATACGAGTGTCTGCTCGTCAATGCCCAGGTCCTTCAGCAGCGACATAATGCGCCCCACATCTGCGTCCAATCGTGTAATCATTGCCGCGTGCACTTTTGCGTCATCGGGCCAGGGCTTGTCGGTGTAAGGTTCTGTGCTTGGTATCTCGTATCTTGCGTGCGGGATGGTGTACGGCAGGTAGAGAAAGAACAGCTTGTCCTTGTGACGGCGGATGAAATCAAGGGCGAAATCCGTGAACATGTCGTGCGAGTACTGCTTTCGCTGGCCGTCCTTATTTGCTTCAAGGATTACTTTTCGTTCGTTGCGCCATAAGTAAGGCGGATAGTAGGTGTGTGCACGTCTCTGGTTGAGATACCCGAACCATTCATCGAAGCCCTGCCGGTTTGGTATGCCGGTATTACCCGGTTCGCCGAGTCCCCATTTGCCGGTGATACCGGTCGCGTAGCTGGCTTGCTTTAGCACTTCAGCGACGGTGACGTCTTGCGGTTCAAGCGGAACGCGGCGCTGTGGGCCGCCGTCATCCAGAACCAGAGTGCCGCCCACTCTGCCGGTGTTGCCGCGAACACGGGTGTGGCCGGTGTGCTGGCCGGTCATCAGGACGCTGCGCGACGGCGCGCAAACATTAGCGCCGGTGTAGCACTGTGTGAAGCGCGTGCCCTCGACGGCAAGGGCGTCGATATTTGGTGTTTTAATGTGCTTCTGGCCGTAACAACCCAGGTCGGCGTAACCCATATCGTCGGCCATGATAAAGATGATGTTCGGCCGCATTGCTGACTTTCTATATCCGGCAAGCTCACTTTTACAGCCGGCTAAAGGTATCACCGCCGCCGTGGCACCGCCGGCCATCAGATTGATAAATTGGCGTCGATTTAACTGTTCCATGAATTATTTTCCTTTCTGTTTTCGCCTCGTCTTACTGTCCGGTTTTTTATCCCAGGGCTGAGACGGTGTCGGGTCATACTTTGGCCTGGCGTCCTGGGCGGAAAAGGTTTGTACGACCGCCTCAAGTCTTCTGCGTGCAGCGAGGACCTTCGGGTTTGTGCTGTCGAGCAGGTTATTGGCCTCGGCCGGGTCGGCGAGCAGGTCGAACAGCTTTGCACTGCTGCGGTCGAGGACCCAGAGTTTATACTGCTTGTCACGTACGACACGGTCAGCGAATTGCACTTTGGGCACGACGCCGACGTCGGTAAGTTTCGCGGCGCCAAAGCCCATAGCCATAATCCACTGACGGGGAGAATCGCTTTGCTTACCTAATATAAGCTTTGCGATGGAATGGCCGTCAATGACGGCATCTGCCGGCAGTTCAGCACCAGCTAGTTCTGCAAACGTGGGTATCATGTCGGTAAAGTCGGTCAGGGCGTCGGTTACAACGCCGGCGGGGACGAGTCCGGGACAGTTGACAATGTACGGCGCGTTGACGCCGGGCTCGCCCAGAGAGGCTTTACCGCCTCTGACGCTGCGTCCGTTCATCCGCGCGCTGATGCCTTTGCTCGATCCATTGTCGGTTGTAAAAAATATGATTGTGTTGTTACGAATTTTCAGCTCGTCCAGCGCCTTGACGAGTCTGCCGACTGCGTGGTCGGTATAGCGAACCATTGCTTTATGCCGGTCGAGTTTGTCTTCGGCGTCGGGGTCGAGAGGTGTATTGGTCAGTGGCCCGTGCGTCAGGGCCATAGGGAAGTATAACATCATGGGTTCGGCCTTGTGGCGTTTCATAAAGTCGATCAGAAAGTTCACAAAGACATCGGTGCCGAACCTGCCTTTGTAGGTTTTGCTGACGCCGGCGGAGTGGATGTAAGGGTCCCAGTAGCGTTCTGCACTGGGCCGGTTCTGGGATTCGAAGCCTGTCCACATGCAGTACTCATCGAAGCCGTGCTCTTGCATCGCGTCCGGCTGGACGCGGAAATCGCTGATTTGCCATTTGCCGGCGGCGGCGGTAACGTAGCCGGCGGTCTTTAGCACTCGGGCAAAAGAGATATTGTACTTGGAATCGAAATGACAGCCGGCCCCCCAGCGCGGCACATCCCAGTGGTTGACCCAGCCGTGCCGCCACGGGTACTGCCCGGTCAAGAGCGTAACGCGGGTGGGTGTGCATTGCGCCATAGAGTAGGCATTGAGAAAGCGCATTCCTCCTTCAGCCAGCTTGTCGATGTTGGGCGTTTCCATTTCCTCTGAGCCGTAGCAGCTTAGCCACTCAGAGCCAAGGTCGTCGACCATAATGAAGATAATGTTCGGCTGCTTTGCTAACTTTCTATATCTGGCAGGTTTAGTCCTGCAGCCGGCTGAGGGTATCAACGCAACTGCGGCACCACCGGCTGCTAAACTAAGAAATTGGCGTCGGTTGAGAATATTCATTTTTCCCCTTCCTTGTTGTAAAAGAACTTTAGCGTGATATTGCCGGGTCGTTGACGAGCAGAGAATCCAATCTATCGGCGGGTTGGCTCCCAAGGATAGGGATAGCGCCACGTCGTATATCCGGCCCATTCCAATACGTATAAATGTTATCGTCATTGATGCCGCAGTAGGAGCGTTTCTCGAAACCTACGTGGCTGTCGAGAAATAACACGTTTTGGCCATCCTCCTGATGGGCGACAGCATTGCCGATGTTTGACTTTTCTCTACTGCCATCGGGATTGAATTTGTTGAAATTCCTTTTGACTTTGACAAATGGTGAGGGCATCCAGGGATTCCGGTCGGCGGCTACTGCCATGCCGGGTTCGCTCGATGTGGTCAGGGCGTATGGGCCATAAGGCATATGATAAGAGAAGCTGCAGTGCCTGGAAGGATTGGGTCCGAAGTCCCAGAGGTCGATAAGGTCTTTGTTCCGCACGACGTATTTGGAAGGCTTGAATTCTGTGGTCCCGGAATCTTGCTTGCAAACAAAGAACTTTGGTGCTGCATAATTAGGCGGTCTGTCTACGACATATTCATACTTGAGCAATAGATAGAGGCTGGATGAAATGCTTGCCGAGCCGCCTGTGTGATCCGGTCGTAAGTTGAAAGCGGTGAGTCGATCGCTGGCCTGCCAATTGTTTATCTTTGTCTGCCAGATAGAGTTTGTTCCACCTGCACGTGGCAATTTGTCGTCGTAATCATTGGCATAGATGAGCATTGCCTTGCCGATGCGCGAGAGATTGGTGCCGCAGACCATTCTAAAGGCGACGCTTCTCCTTGGGGTATATGAAATAATCAAGACCAGCGAGAGACCGGCGAATACAGGGATCAAAACGGCTCCTACTGCAAAGATTCTGCCTGTAATCTTTCCGCCGCTTTGCTCGATTTGTACTATACTGATGATTCCAAGGATAACAGCCAGAAGCGGGAGAAGCAGTACTACCCTGCCAAGTAATCTTGTCAGAAACTCCAGCGGGGGGAAAAAAACAAGTATGCTTAAGACTGCCAGAACTAACGCAATAATGGATAGTCTACTTATTTTAACAGTAACCGGCTGCTTTGATTCCAACGTATCTTTTATTGATGTGTTACAAAACTGACAGGTCTGGGCATTGTCCGGATTTTCTTTGCCGCATTTTGGACAATACATTTGTATTCTCCCAATATCTTTTTTGTTATGAGCCTTTGGCTTTTTCGGCGAGTTCGTTGCAGTGTTTTCGCAGAGACTTCAGGATTCCCTGGTATCTATCGTCTTTTGCCAGGTTGATTGTTTCGGCCGGGTCGTTATCCAAATCGTAAAGTTCCTCATAATCAAAATCGACATAGCGGGCGTACTTCCATCGCTGTGTGCGAAGGGCCTCGCTTTTGGCGATTGTCTTGTGCTCGAACAAATGCTCGTAAAAGAAATCGGTCCGCCACTTTGGCTTTCGTCCTTTCAGAAGCGGAACGAGGCTTTGGCCCTGCATCTGCTGCGGCACGTTCAGGCCGGCAAGTTCCAGAATTGTCGGGGCGATGTCCACGTTAAGCGCCATCTGGTCAAGCGTGACACCGCGGCGTTTTCTGGCTGCTCTGGGGTCATAAACGAGGAGCGGTACGCGGATAGACAGCTCGTGAGGGAACCATTTTCCGGCAAGGCCGTACTCGCCGAGATAAAAGCCGTTGTCTCCGGTGAGCATTATGACTGTGTTATCGTCAAGATTGAGCCGTCTTAGCTCATCTCGTATTTTTCCAATAACGACATCGACGCCGGTAATAAGACGGTAATAGCCCTTGACAGATTCCTGGAACTTTTGCGGGTTCGGAAAACGTATCTCCCATCGCCTGCGGGCCTCGGAGGTTTGCAGGAATTCCGGCAGGGCCTGGAAATAGCGAGGGTCGGCCGTCTCGGGGGTTGGAATAGTCGCATCCTTGTATAGATTCTCATAGGCCCGGTCGTAAATGAACTGGCGCGGGTCTCTATCCTGGACGTGAGGGGCCTTGAAACTTACCGACAGGCAAAACGGCCGAGCCTCAGGGCAGCCCTGCAGGAACTCGATCGCCTGCTCGCCCATAATCTGTGTCAGATGTTTATAGTTGCCGTTCTCGTCTTCGTGTTCGTATTTGCCCTGGCCGGCAAAGCCGCGCCAGTAGTCGTATTTGTCCACCGGCAGCTCTTTGTTCGGCCCCACTCCATACTTTCCTATAAAGCCGATTCGGTAGCCGGCATCGCGAAGCAGCATCGGATAAGTCCGCGCCAGTGCCTCCGGTGAGAAATTCTTCCTGAAGTTGTCGATGCCGTGCCGGCGTGTCCACTGGCCCGAAAAGATGCTCGCCCTGCTGGATGCGCATATTGAGGTGGTTACAAAGGCGTTCCTAAACCGGACGCCGTTTGCCGCCAAGGCGTCCATATTCGGGGTCTGGATAATGGTATTGCCGGCACAGCCCATCGCATCGGCTCGATGGTCATCGGTCAGTAGAAAGATGATGTTCGGCTGCCTTGCGGCGCGGCGTCCGACAATCTCTGTTTTACAACTAACTAAAGACATCGTTGCCGCGGCGGAACTGCCGGCCACGAGACTCAGGAATTCGCGTCTATTTAGATTTTCCATTTCCATTCTCTCTCTTTATTCTTTGCCATTGTCTTTTAGCAGCTCCGGTCGCCATTTTTTTGTACGTTCGAGGGCCTGCTGACGTCGCCATTCGGCTATTTTCGCGTGGTCGCCGCTCAAAAGAATATCAGGGACCTTCATATCACGAAATACCTCCGGCCTTGTGTATTGCGGATATTCCAGAAGACCTTCGCTGAATGAATCGTCCTTCGGCGAGTCTTCATCACCAAGGGCACCGGGTAACAAT
>CAYGBH010000234.1:0-6620 GCA_964348055.1 uncultured Pirellulales bacterium | reverse complement strand
TCGACAGGGTCCTCAACCGTTGTAATATTTTTCGCCGGGTCCTTTAGGTAACGTAGCGCTGAGTATAACGTGGTACTTTTACCACTGCCAGTCGGCCCGGTGACAATTATTATGCCATGGGGCTGCGACAACACGGCCTTAAACTCTTCAAGAGCTTCAGGTTCAAACCCAAGCTGGTCTAGGTCGTGGTTTACCGCTGATGCATCCAGGATTCGCATCACTACTTTTTCACCATATATTAGTGGAATTACCGATACGCGGACGTCTATAGCTCGACCGGAGAGATCCATCTTGAATCGACCGTCCTGGGGCAATCTGCGCTCGGCAATATTCATTCCTGCGAGAATCTTAATTCTGGCAACTACCGCAGCCCGCATTTTTCTGGGCGGTGGAACCATATCCCGAAGCATGCCGTCAATTCGCATACGAACCACCGTTGACTGTTCCTGCGGCTCGATATGAACATCACTTGCTCTGCTTTTTACCGCCTGGCTCAGGAGCAAGTCAACAAACCGAACCACAGGTGCTTTGTTTGCATCTGCTGCGCTGCCGGCCTCTGTCTCGGCGATATCTTCTAAAAGTGCATCCTCGGCGTGTTCCTCTTCTTCACCAACTTCGAGCTCTACCAGGTCGCGAAGCTGCTGTTCTTCGATATCCGAACCGTGATAAATCAACTCTATCGCCCGGCAAATCTCCCGCGGCGAACTAATCGCCGGCTTAATCTGACGCTTCATTTTCAGTGTGACTGTATCTATCGCGATAACATTGAGCGGATCCGCCATTGCAATGACAAGCTTGTTGTCCGCCTCGCCGACAATCACAAGACAGAATCGCTTGGCGATGCTCTCAGGCAAGGTTCGAGCGAGACTCACATCTACCTTTTCGATATCATCGAAACGGATGTATTCCATCGAGAGATGCTCAGCCAAGGTCCGCGTAACCTCCTCATTATTCAGCATCTCAAGTCGAAGCAATATCTCACCGAGCCGGCCACCTTTCTCACGCTGCTCGTTCAGCACTTTGGCCAAATCTTCGCGGCTTAACAGGCCTTTGGAAACCAGCAGCTCGCCGAAAGGATGATTGGCTTCTATTTTAGGGACGTTGAAGATATTTTGGGTAGAGCCCATTCGATTATTATTGCCTCCACCTAAATACTTCTGCTTACCAGCTTTCAATCTCCATAAACCGCAAACAACACCACTATTCGCCGGGACGGACTGTGCCCGGCCTAATAAGGGTAGGGATCTCGAAAATGTGGTTAGGGAGCCCACCCTCTCCAAGTCATATCACTTAATAAATCACCTTTTTATTTAAAATATAAAACAAAAACCACCTAAAACAAAAAAATGGTTCGTTTTAGTTTATTGGCAATAGCAAATGCTCAAACTGATACATTTTCTCGGACAACCGGCAGCAATAATTTACTTAAATCTTATAAATCAACGATACTAAGAAGTCGCACTTCGTTGCATTGTAAAACAGGATGTCTCCAACTTTGAAATGCGATATAACTTTCCCTTTATAAACGGGTTAAGGTAAAAATAGGTCATAAAAAACGCCCAGTTTGAGCAAATCCCGCCGGGAAAAAATGCTGCTTTCTTAAAGCTGAGGACATTATTTATTTAGGACGGTTTGATAATTTAATCCCAAAACAGTTGCCGCTGATTTTGACAACCTTGCTTTTATCGGAGACAAAATTCCTATTCCTTGACCCTGATACATCTCATACTACCGTTAAAATTGTACTCAGAGCATAACTGCTTGCGTTGTGAAGACCTCCGTCTTCGTAAATTTAGTTATACGAGAACGAAAGGCGCAAATAGGTTATTTTCAACACCCCCAAACAAATTTGCACTACTCTGCGAAGCACAATTCTGAGGCACGCAGTGCTGCTTTGATAACGCAAACACCGTTAGAGACTTCCTTGGGGACACCTTATGGCGCCGAAGGACAGAGTCTCTGACGGGACAAAGCTCAATAAAATTATTGACTAAATGGGAAAAACCGTTAATACTGGTATCGGCTGGGCCCCATCGGGCAAAAAGAACGTAAAATGGGAGCTCTTGCGGATGTGGCGGAATTGGCAGACGCGCAGGCTTCAGGTGCCTGTGTCCCTTAGGGACGTGGAGGTTCGACTCCTCTCATCCGCAGTAAACTCGCATGTCGTATCGCGCGTGCAAGCGGCGAATCATTCAACCGTTGAGCCGGTGGAGTGCTCGTGCCGAAGTAAACATCCTGCGAAACCGCAGTAGAACTTGTCTCCCAGCTGACCGTGACATCCCCACTGACATTTTTGGCGCCATCAACCGGAGAGGAGTTCCATGCCTTGAGTGCTTTCACTTAGAATACACTTACATCATCATAGTACACCTTAACGCCTGGATGTGCTGAAATGAGGGCCAAAGCGTCAATCAAGTCCGTGTCAGTACGGCCTGTAGTCAAGCCTTCCGCCCTAAGCTGCCCATCTATCCAAACATCGTAGGTGTTTATGCTTCTATCGAGGACAACTTTGACTTGATACCAAACACCGGGCTCCCAATCCCCCAGAATACCGCCGTCCTCAGCCTCTATTTTTCCAGTGTCGTGGTTGAATATGACGCAAGCATAGTACGCTCCCCAGATGTAAGCTTCCCTGCTGAAGAAACCAGGATGCTCTACACGACCCGGTCCTCCAGTTCCGATTGAATCTATGCGAATTGCAAACTCGTAGCCTATGACAGGAGCATCCGTGGAAAACTTCTTCTGAGCAACGGAAGCCCAGCTTGGCCGACCCCAGAGCTGAAGCGATTTTGTTGGCGAATATGAATGGGCATTAGTCACGTAATTCTCGCCCGTACCAGCCCAGACTATTTCCCAACCACCTGCTGATGGGAATGTGCCTAAAGGATAGCTCTCAAAATTATCTACAATAGATGGTGTAAGGTCGGCTGTCGTGAAACTCCAGACATCGCCTTTGCATACTATCCACAGCTCACCAACTGTAGGTACCAGCTCATCGATCCTCCAGTAGTAAGTGGTGCCTGGTTCAAGGCCTCCGGGATTATAGTCGTTAGCATCAGAAGCCAGCTTGCCTTTGTATTCGGGCGAGCCCGGATTAGCGCTAGCCACAGCGTCTCTATCGGTCCCGAAGTACACATCGTGCGAAACTGCACCAAGGTACGATGTCCACCTAACGACCCCATCTAAGGCAACATCTGTGGCACCATCGGCTGGATAAGGGTTCAATGCTTGGCGCTGGATGGGGACGGGCACGAGTATATCTCGGGTCGTAAAGCTCCAGACCTCGCCGGCGTGTTTTGTCATACCGTCAGCCTCGACCTCATCGACCTTCCAGTAGTAAATGGTACCTGGTTCAAGGCCTGCGGGATTATAGTCGTCAGCATCATAAGCCAGCTGGCCTTTGTGTTCGGGCGAGCCTGGATTCGCATTGGCCACAGCGTCTCTGTCAGTGCCTAAGTACACATCGTGCGTGACTGCATAATCTCCCGGTGTCCAGCCCAGCACCACGTCCAGCGGCACATCTGTAGCGCCGTTGGCAGGATGCGGATTGGTAGCTGTGACGGCAACGGTGGCTATCGTCAATGCGGACCAGTTACCTTCAGCATAACCATCGGAGTCGGCAGTACCTGTAATTCTACCCCCCCAGTCGGTCGTTACCAGAGCTGAGGCGACGGTTAACCCCGGAACGCTGACGGTAGTTTCAACTCCATTGGCAACAAAGTTTATGCCGCGACCGAGAACGCTGTCACGATGGTAATAAGTCAGACGATAAGTAGTACTGGGTGCCAGACCTGTAATCCGCCACGTAAGAGGGTCGTTTGTGACCCCAAAACTGTTGAGTATGATAAGATAGTCGCCCGTCAGCGGGTCGTCACCGGCACCGCCGGCCCAGCCATAGGCATCGCCGACAATGGAAAACTTCACAAGGGAAGACTTCCCAACACCAACGTTTCCCTCATTATCTGCCAAGTCCATCGACGGATTAGTCACATAGTTGGTTGGACCCGGCCATGGAGCGCTAAGCGCGGGCACTTCAAATATATTCCAGTAGTCTTTGAACTGCTCTTCGAGATACGGGCCTACATAAGCAACCGGGTCAGTCTGACCATACGTATTGTTATGGTTCTCATCGCCCTGGAAATCTATGTTCCATTGGGTAGGAATGCCTGAAGGCAAAATGCTGACCTCGAAAGCAGTTGAAAACACTTCTACGTCGCCTGTGTAAGCGCCGGAGACCTCGCCGGTCTCAAAGTCGATATCAGTTCCTACAAACCACCCGGGCATTAGCTCATTATAGCCTTCAACAAAGGCCAAAATTGTGCCCTCCGGCGGCGGCCCCGGCGCTACAGCGCCGTCAATGGCGAGCACAACTGTTTGTTGTTGGTCAGGATCCCGGATCATGCCGACCTTCTTCGGTTTAACTATGTTTACTTCAAAGACGCTGGTCTTCCCTTCGTTGTAAAAATAGGTAATATCCCAATACGCCCAATACCCTTCAGAGACCATATATCTTGTAATCTTGAAGTCCGCATAATACATGCACTGCCCCTTGGGAGGAATGTTTACGTCATCAGAACTAAATTCTGAACCTGGTATTAAGATCCACTTTACCTGGTTAGGGTCATTAGGGTCACCGTACACTATCAGATCAGAGAGCATATGATTATTGTTAGGATCAGTATTCCTCACTTCGATGAAATCGCCTTTGGCGGGGGTTGGCAGCATAGCTAAAATACAAAGGCACGCACACAAAAACATTTTTACTTTAACCATTTTCTTTCTCCTTCAAAATCAGCGTTCTTCTGCAAGAAAACGAATTATTTAGCCAAGCCTTTGAGAAACGGTCCTCCTAAATCAATAATTTCCCATTCACGCTCTTATTGCGTTCGAGCCATAAGAACATGCCGGAGTCTCTGTGATAGAAACCTCAGCAAAATCGGGGAAGTGCTCTCTTTGTTCCACTCGCTGTTGCAAAACTCCACTGTATAATATTCCGACACAAATGTCCGGTAGATTATAGGACTTTCCAATGTTTTCTTGGAATTCCATCCGAAACTGGCATTTTTGGCCGCATATCCCACACGCAGGCAACTATTTAACGGAAATTGTGCAAATAGGCCGATAAATAGTAAAACAAGCTACCAATAGATTTATCCCGCACGGCTTTGCAGGGGTGCTATGCTTGAAATTCTTCAAAACTTTGAACAAACAGCGGCCCGGTTCAGCCCCATCGTCTTGCTCGGGCCGGGATTGGCGATAGTACTGGTGGGGTTATTTATCTGGCTTGGCGGATTGGGCCTTAAAAGACTTTTAGCAGCAGTTGCCGGCGCGGTTATCGGTGGCATCTGCGGGTTTTTCATAGTCGGCCGAAATATTATGGCAGCGATTATCCTCGCGAGCGTGGCGGCCGCTATCGCAATAATATTTGAAAGGTTATTTATCACAATACTGGCAGCGACATTGGCGGCGGTTTTCGGCTTTGCCATTTTGGCCTGGCCGTACATTGAAAATTCGCAAGAAGATATTTATAGAATACCGGTTCAAGGCCCAGTCCTTAGCGTCCGCGAAAGTATAGAAAAAGTGAAAGCTTATGTAGCTGATGTTAGCGAAAAGATAAAACAGGCTTGTTCACAGATGCCGGTATACAGCTGGCCGATATTACTGGCGCTGGTGGTAATTTTTATAGTGTTTGGACTTTTCTTTTGGCGATTAGCGTCGGCTTTGTACTGTTCGGCCCTGGGAACGATGCTCATTTTCGGCGGAATGATTTTGCTGTTGTTGTATAAAGGCAGTTTGCCTGTCAGCAGCATTTACAGCAAGCCGCCATTTTACGGTGCTGCCTTTATAGCAATGACGGTTTTCGGTACAATTGAGCAGTTGTTACTTTTTCAACGCGCCAAAAGAAAGCCGATAAGAAGTAAGGGCGCCGATAAGGGTACAGAAGAGCCCAAGGAAACAACGCAGGACTGGAGGACTGTATAACTGTACCGATTTATCGCAAAAGGCAAGAAGGAAAATTAAGGAGAAGAATAATGGATTGCGTTACCATCCTTGCACAGGCGGCTGAAGCTGCAGGCCCGGAGGCGGCAGAAGAAGCAATCGTCCCAATCGAGCGCATCTGGGGATATATTACTACCCTCAATTTGCTCGAAGCGTTGACCTTTATGTCTTTCGGCGCGGTTTGCCTTGTCTACGGCTGGCGCGTCTTCAAGATGCTGGTGGTTATCAGTTTTGGGCTAATAGGTTTGCTTTTGGGAATAACGGTAAGTGACAAAGTCAGCGGTGGGGATAGCCAAATTTTGGGTGGACTGATAGGCCTTGGGCTCATGGCGGCTCTTTCCGTGCCGTTGATGCGATGGGCGGTCAGTATATTAGGTGCGGTCGCCGGCGGAATACTCACATCGGGAATATGGTACGCTTGTGGGCTGACCGAAACGTACATCTGGGCCGGTGCGCTTATCGGGATAATTGCCGGCGGTATGATCTCCTTTATCATTTTCAAAGTCGCCGTCATACTGTTTTCCAGTCTGGGGGGCAGCGGATTAATGGCGACAGGAATCCTGGCACTTTTATACCTTTATCCGCCGACGACAGAGAAGGTGGAAGAACTGATATTTACT
>CAYGBH010000233.1:0-6634 GCA_964348055.1 uncultured Pirellulales bacterium | reverse complement strand
ATTTCGAGATAAGGGGTTGTATAGTTGTAAATCGGTTGTAGAGATTTGCGAGTGAAAATGGGGGTGTTTTCGAGGTGACTTGTCACCGTTCGACAGCTTCTGTTTGCCGGTGAAAATGGGGGTGTTTTGGGGGGTGTCTGCACACGGCGATCTCGACTAGGAGGAACATCCTGAAAGCATCTTAAGACTACAATGCAAGCTGCATACAACCATACAAGATTGTTAATGCACCAATTGATATCTGGCTCTATTTCAATAGCCTTCGTGTAACATAAGATGACCTCATCACAATCGCCGCGTTACTGGGATTGAACAGCTTTGTCAACAAGGAACTTTGCAACATCTGGGTGATCATCAGCCTCTATCAGATTTGCGGCACGCCAGAGTATGACGGATCGGTCTTTACTGGCCGTCGCCAAGACCGTACCATCCGGGGAAAAAGCTACGGAGGTGACCGAATCCTCATGCCCCTTGAGTTCGGCCCTCTGCTCACGGAGACTGATGTCCCAGATCCTCACTACCCGGTCCTCACCTCCGGAAGCTAGAATCTTGTCATCCGGAGAAAAGGCTACACTCAAAACACCCCCGACATGACCGTGTAATGTGGCTATAAGCCGGCCTGTATTTCTGTCCCAGAGCTTTATGGTTTTGTCCACACTGGCCGTTGCGACCAAATTCCCATCATACGAAAATGGCACTGAAAATGCCTCGGAGGGGTGACCCACAAGGCGAATCGGTTGATTCTTCCCTCTAACGTCCCACAGGCTGGGTACACTTTTCTGTGTGTAGTGACTACCGATGGCTAATAGCTCACTATCAGGCGAAAATGCAATGGCGGATACGGGATCAAAATTGAGATTTTCTAATCCTCCTTTTGGTTCTGTTACAGTTTCCCTCCTCTTGTTAGCAATGTCCCAGAGAATCACACTTCTATCCCTGCAACCAATCGCTAAGAATTTGTCATTTGGTGAAAATGCGACGGAGTATACTTCATCAGGGAAGATGGGAAGTGTATATAGAAGAGTTCCATTCTTAACATCCCAAAGCTTTGCGGTTCTGTCACCACTTCCGGTAGCCACCGTTTTTCCATCATAGGAAATGCCAACACTCCAAACAGGCCCGGAGTGCCCTTTCAATTCATGTATTTGTTGTTCCGTGGTTGAGTTCCAAAGCCTGACACGACCACTCTCGGAACCTGTAACTAATATCCTACCGTCAGGAGAAAAGGCCAGACTATATACACCGGCATCATGCCATAAACGATCGGCCCCCTTTTCATGGGCCTCAATATTCCATAATTTGACGGTGCCATCATTGCTCGCACTAGCCAATGTTTTACTGTCTGGAGAAAATGATACACATTTCACGCGATCCTGATGTCCCTTAAGGTGATACAGTTCTTGTAAGTTGGCATCCCGTATAATAATCGTATAGTCTGAACTCGCGGTAGCTATATATTTACCATCCGGGCTAAAGGTCACACCAAATAGTGTAGCCTCGTGGCCCCTGCCTATGGCCAGTACTTGGGCGGAATAAGCATCCCAGAGTCTCACGGTCTTGTCATGGCTAACTGTTGCCAGTTGCTTGCCGTCAGTCGAGAATTCCACGTCTCTGATTTGACTGATGTGACCCTTCAATGTGGCACGAATCCGCTGAGTCTCTCTGTCCCATAGCACCACATCACAGGATTTATTGTATTCTCCACCGCCGACAGCTAAGGTGCGGCCATCCGGGGAAAAAGCAATACTAGCCCATTGCATTAGTGGAAGTTGTTCGATTGTAAGCAGGCTTTTCATTTTGGAGTCGGCCAAGTTCCATAGCATCACACGACCATCAAAGAGTCCGGTTGCCAATGTCTTTCCATCTGGTGAGAATACAACTGAAGATATGGAGTAGTCGCCTGAAATATTGACCATCTCTTGCCCGGTGCGCACATCCCAAAGTCGAAGGGTGCCATCACGACAACCGGTTGCCAATGTCTTTCCGTCGGGAGAGAAGGCCAGCGATCGGACCTGATTCGTATGAGGCAGTGTTAGCTTTAGTTGTCCGTTCGCAGAGTCCCACAATTTGACAGTCTTGTCATGGCTGGCTGAGGCGAGGATATCGCCAAGGGGTGAGAACGAAACAGATACGGCATAGCCATTATGACCATATAGTGTTCGGTGGTGAGCGTTGGCCAAGCGCCATAAGTAATACCACTCGAAGTGACGAAGGTCTTTCTGTTCGGGCTCCGGCCTTAGGGAATTCAGAAGGTTCAACATCTTGGCCACATTACCGCTTTCCCACGCTTGTTGCGCCAAGCCAATGCGGGTAAAGTACAGATTTCGACGGGAAGACAATTCTCTGGTTTCTGCTATCTGCTTCTGTTGATGGGCTTCAATGGCAAAGATCGTCGAGACAACAATTCCAGCTAATAGTACCATGAGTATAGCGGCTACTCCTGTCACGACCGCTACATGCCTTCTGAGGAATTTCTTGAAACGATAAGTTTTGGATTCTGGTCCGGCGATCAAGGGAGTGCCATTGAGGTAGTTGCGAATGTCATTGGCGAATTCAGAGGCTGTGTGGTATCGATGGTTGGCTTCCTTACGCATCGCCTTGAGTGGAATCCACTCAAGCTCCTTGCGTAAACGCTTTGTCAAGGTGACCACTTCCGTATCTCGCCTTTCCGCCACTCTCTTCGCCTCGTCTCCAAGGTGAGACAGGCGCGTACTGGGACGCGGTGGATCTGTTTCGCGTATGATCCTCTGAATCTCCGCTAAACCTGACTTTCCAAGTTCCTCTCGAGTAAATGGAAGCGTACCAGTCAACAATTCATAAAGAACAACTCCGAGTGCGTAGATATCTGTGCGCGTGTCAATATCCTTGATGGAGATTGCAGTCTGCTCTGGACTCATATACTCCGGTGTGCCGATAAACTGGCCCTGTTCCGTAAAAAAGGTCCGCTCAGTCAGAGGCTGGCTGATTGCCTTGGCAATACCAAAGTCAATGATCTTCGGAATAGCCTTATCTTGCTCCTCCAAGACTAGGATATTGGATGGTTTTATATCCCGATGGATTATCCCCTTCTGATGGGCATGCTGTACAGCTTCACAAACCTGCTGGAACACTTCAAGTCGTGCTTCTATACGAAGTTTATGCTGATCACAATATTCTGTAATGGGCTGACCTTTGACGAGCTCCATTACGAAATATGGCCTTCCTGATTCTGTTGTCCCCCCACCGAATACCTGAGCAATATTAGGATGTTCTAATAGAGCTAATGCTTGGCGTTCAGATTCGAAGCGAGCGACCACCTGCTTTGAGTCCATGCCCGGTTTGATGACTTTTAACGCAACCTGCCGCCTGATGGGTTCCTTTTGCTCGGCTCGGTAGACTATACCGAAACCACCTTCGCCCAGGACACTCAGAAGTCTATATTGGCCAATCCAACCGCCGGGCTTCTCTGTGAAGAAATCTGAAGTCGCTGTCACTTCACCGTTCTTGCTCAGGATCGAGCTTTCCAAACCAAGGGAAAGAAGCCGTTCAATGCGTTCTGGTTCGGCTCCAAATGTCGATTTGCTATTCATCATGTGACCCTTTGGGTCAATTTATTGGTTGAAACCATCTTCCAAAACCTAAAGCTAACATCATCAAAAAACGATTCTTACTGCATGAGTAAATCCGTAGATTTTTTTGAATCTTGCGCTTTTTCTGGAAATAATTTCAATATTTCTACCAACTCTTCATCAATCTGGTTTTCCGACAGGACCGTATTACGAATATGCCTTTTCAATTCCGACTGAAAACGTCTCTTGGTCGTGGCGATCATATTGGAGGCCTTGACTTCGTCTGCAATCGCATATCGGGCACAGATATCCTTCAAAGAGGGAACCTCAACATTCTCCAGAATGGGCCTCACTACTCTATCACGAAAGACTTTCCAGTGGATTTCCATCTCTTTCTGACAGCATCCCCTTTCAACTTCAGACAAGACCTGATCCAGCAGCGTTGCCTTCCAGGCGTAGTTGAAAGAATCTTCCGGCCCTGATTGTGAGACGATCTTAGGTACGACAGCTGGATCAAGCATGTCCATAGAAATAAGCTTGTCCTTGGGGATACGCTTGCACGCCTCGCGTTCGCGTACCTGGTCAATCAGATATTGATTAAGAGCATGCAGCAAGAAAGAACGAAAACGCCCTTTGCATTGCTCAGCCTTTTGTACCAAGTTCCGGTTCAGAACGACTTCGTGGAAGAAATCTTGTGTGAAATCTTTAGCACGCTCGTTGTCATATCCCTTATGACGTAAGTAGCAGTACACAGGCTTCCAATACCGTTCGAGCAATAGACCTATCAAGGCATTGTCTCTGTTGTCTTCTGATTTGATACCCTCAATCAGGGACCAATGCGTCGTAAGGAAAGCCTGCCCTGCTCCGCCCATGTCTGTGTAGTCGCCATGTTTCATGTCGAGTATCCCCAAAACACCCTTCTGGAGGGAACGACACGGTCTCCTAAGCCTGATTACAATTAATGGTAGCGGATATTGGGAATATGAGCAAGTTATTAATAGTTATTTAAGTAACACTTGCGCCCAAAACAGAGAATTTCAGAAAATTTTCTAAGATTTTGCGCAAGATGAAAATTTTCTTACGGATTGTATTGCAGAGGCCCCTGATGAGCAGAGCTTTGACAACGTCTTAAAGGTTCGACAGTAGCGATGATAGACAATTATATTAGGCCCTTTGGAAAGAAGGCAGAAAGGCAGGTGTAAAATGAAATGGTTAAATAGTTACAGAATGAGGTTGGTGTTAGCTGGAATTGTGGCCACTATTGTCGTTGGCGGTGGGAGCGCAAACGCAGAATTTATCTGGGGTAATGCTGTTAACCTGGGACCTAACGTCAACAGTTCATCCAATGATGCTGGACCCAGTATTTCGGCGGATGGTCTGACACTTTACTTCAGTTCCAATCGCCCCGGTGGGGAGGGCGGCTATGACCTCTGGTTTACCACGCGTGCAACAATAAATGATGATTGGGGCTCCGCTGTGAATCTTGGACAACCGCCCAACTCGCAATACTCTTACTGGGAACCGAGTATCTCGTCAGATGGGCTGACGCTTTATTTCTCCGACGGCCATTCGCCCACGTTCAGTAACCTCCTGCCCGAGGGACTCGGTGGACAGGGCGACATATGGATGATCACGCGGCCAACAATCTACGATGATTGGAGTGCGCCAGTAAATATTGGATCTGCTGTCAACAGTCAACATGCAATTCATCCGAGTATCTCGTATGATGGCCTATCCCTGTACTTCCAAACCCACCGACCTGGTGCTTTAGGTCACTGTGACATAATGGTAGCAACCCGAAAATCTATATCTGATCCTTTTGGAGCCCCTGTGTTTCTCAAAAATGTCAATACCGGCGGTCCTGAATGGACGCCGGACATCTCGGCCGATGGTTTGACATTGTTTTTCATGCGTAATCCCGGTCCCCCTGAAATATGGGCATCAACGCGTCGAACAACAGACGATGACTTTGGTGCTCCCATCAAACTGCCACCTCAGGTGAATATGCCGGGTTATACTAACGGTATTCCACACCTGTCAGCCGATGGATCGACTCTCTACTTCCTATCGGACCGGCCTGGTGGCTTTGGCGCCTGGGACCTTTGGCAAGTGCCAATTATGCCAATAGTTGACTTCAATGGCGACGGGATTGTTGATTCGGTCGACATGTGCATGATGGTTGATTACTGGGGAACAGGTGAGCCATTGTATGACATTGCCCCAGCACCTTTCGGCGACGGCATAGTGGATGTTCAGGACCTGATTGTTCTTTCTGAACATTTATTTGAGGAAGTTCTGCCAGTTGAATTGGTTGCATACTGGAGGCTGGACGAGACAGAAGGCGATATTGCCTACGACAGTGTTGCTGTGAACGATGCGGTTGTGTTTGGTGGTGCCGTCTGGCAACCTGATGGTGGTATAGTAGATGGAGCGCTGGCGTTCGATGGGACCGATGATTATGTAAGTGCGCCGTTTGTTTTGAATCCAGCCGACGGAGAATTCAGTGTCTTTGCCTGGATCAAAGGAGGTGCTCCAGACCAAGTCATTTTGTCGCAAATAGGCGGGGCCAATTGGCTTTCCGCCGATTCATTAGAAGGCAACTTGATGACAGGGTTAGAAGGTATTGGCCGGAGCGGATACGCACTAACATCGCAGACACTGATAACCGACGGAAACTGGCACCGCATAGGACTAACGTGGGACGGCTCCAATAGAATCCTCTATGTCGATGACCTTGAGGTTGCCAGAGACACTCAGGCGCAGTTAGGGAGTTCTATAGGCGGCCTGTACATTGGAGCTGATAAGGACCTTAGTGCAGTCAATTTCTTCTCCGGCCTGATTGATGATGTCCGAATTTACAACCGGGCGGTGACACCTTAATCACTATGCATTTGATATACCGAGAAATGATGAAGAGCTGGTAGTCAAGGACGCTATCAGCTCTTTTCTTTTTTATGTGTGGTACCAAGCACGTCCATTGAATCCGTTCACAATTTTTGTGATTTTTCTAAGGTGCTATGGCTAAAGAACTTATGGAGCACGAATTTTTTCAAATTTCGAGATAAGGGGTTGTATAGTTGTACAAC
>CAYGBH010000232.1:0-6654 GCA_964348055.1 uncultured Pirellulales bacterium | reverse complement strand
CCAGTTCTACGAATGTATGGGCAAGTTCAGCAGTATCTCTTTTCCATATAGGGAATACTCCCTCCATCCCTATCTTCGATAGATTGTCTTCTCGTTGTTTTCTTAAGTCTTCCAAAAAGATGTCTCCAAAAGCCGCGCAGCGCACACCAGCCGTCAGATATTTTATCAGAACCTCTCGGATTTTTGACTCATACTCTTCGTTGGAACTATTCTTTGAAATAAATACCTTCTCAAGAGGCAAACAAAGAGATTGTGCCTGTCGTTCGAGCAAGACCCGCCGTACGCCGTGCATACTGATTCTGTCATAGTCTTGGGTTACCGTCGTCAGCAGGGCTGCTATTTCATAGTCTCCACTTTCATAAAGTTCATGTAGCGCTAACACACTATCTTTACCTCCGCTCCATGAAAGTATTACTTTGGCCTTCATAACCTTGTCTTCTTACTTCAAATCGTATGCGCTGTTATCCGGCGACAAAAAACCTGTTCCTTTTGCGATTTTATCTTTTGACCATTTATCTGTCTCGGTATAGAGCTTACGAACAGTTCTGGCGCCTCCGTCACAATATGCGACGTTGGTCGCCCCCAAGTGACGGTAGCTCTGTGTTCCTGCATATCTGCTGTTAAAGGCCGAGTCACCGGGATTCGGCCAGGGCGCCCGCATAAATTTGTTTGCACCGGAAGCGTACCCGCCATCGCCGAAAAGAGCACAGTTGCTCGGACTTATGACTTGTTCAACCTTTGCAGGAATTTTGATGCACTCTTGTTGACCATGACCTATATAGCTGGTGTTATAATTGTAGCCGGTATATGGGTCTTTGAACCAATTGTGTGCACCTTTGAAGGATGGACACTGATGAATTTCTTCAATTGTACGGCCCTGCCATAATAAACCCGGAATCACCTTTTCCTCATTGTTGCTCCAGTCCTTTATCGTGATAAAATCCCAGGCATACGAAGTGGTAACCGGATAACCCGCCTTATACATATATGCTATCGGATAGTAGCCGTCATTATTGTCGGCATACACATGGGCTGCAATCGCCAACTGCCTCAAGTTACTCAGGCATAAAAGCGTTTTACCCCGCCGCCTTGTCATAGCCAGCACCGGCATTAACACCGCCGTAAGCAGTGATATTACCGATATCACAACAAGCAGCTCTGTTAACGTAAATCCTTTTCTTCGCATAGAAGCTTCTCAAGGACAATCCCATGTACGTTGAAGTTAGTGTCCGCTAAAGATGGCAAGATCCGCCGTGTCGACCTTACTGTCTTTATTCAAATCGTCTGCAGGGTACGGATGCTTGTAATCACCGCAGCAGCTCACATCTGCAATCGCATCGATTTCGGTTGTAACATCGCTGTCGGGGACATCCTCGATTCGAACATATTGAATCCATTCCAGTCCCAGTTCACCTATGTCGAAACCTGTTCCACCTGCCGAGCCGTCGTAAGCTGCAATCATCTGTGCGACGGTTTTGCCCGCAAAGTCGAATGGCGCCAGATTAGGGTCAATCGGCCGGGTCGGGTCAAGCTCCTCGGCCCAGACATCGTTAACGTCATCCCATGCATAACTGGCAGTCGGCGCAAAGTCATCGGCGTACGGCCCAGACGAGAAATAATACCAGTTCTGACCGTCCTGGCTGACAGCGACAATGCCCGGCTCAGCGGCGGCTACCCCGCTGACGATGGTTTCTTCAGGATTGCCATTTTTCCAGCCCTCAAGTCCGCCAATTACCTGGCGAGCATTGCCGTAGATGATAAAATCTATTCCGTAGGCGTTATTCTTGTCATTTGCAACCGGATGGTTGAATCTGACCGTCAGATGACCACCGTTACCAATGGTGACTATTTCGAAATCTCGAAAAGGCTGATAAGGTGGTACCACAGGCACATTCTCATCCACCGGTATAAACCAGCCGTCACCGCTTGTCTCCAGAGTAGGCCTGCCCAGAGCGGCGTTGGGGTCATTAAAAAGTTGCCCTGAGATCCAATCAGTGGGCACTCCGGAGCCTTCAACATACTCGATGATTTCTACTGCAAAATCATTTGAATCGTAAGCCGGCGGCGGTTCCTGGATTGGTGCGCCGGCCCGGCCGTAAATCCAGCCGTCCATATCCCCATTGCTCACTATCCTGGCATCGCAGCCGACGAGGGAAGCTGACCAATCTGTTGCGCCGGCATTCTTGTTCCAGTAATGCCACCAGTCCTCGCCGCCGACCCAGCCTGGATTGTAATGTCTCACTCCTACATCGGCGTATTCCATTCCTTCAATAGTGATACCCCAGCCCCAGTCTTTTGTTGTTAAAGTAAAATCAATCGAACTTGCACTATCCAATTCCTGCAGTAGTGCAAGCCCCGTTGTCGTATCAGTATTGTCTGACCCGAAGCCGACTTCGAATTCGGTCCAGAAGCCGTCCGACCACTCGATATACACTACGGCTGTGTTCGCACCGCTGCCAACGCGAACGGGTGTTGCGATTGCCGAAGAACACAGTACTGCTAAAAAAACAATTAAACTCAGCGCTCTTCTTAAAACCATATTGTCATCTCCTTTTTTATTGAGCTTTACGTTATCAATGAAATACAGTGACACCCTCAAACTTATTGGGGGTTGCTGAAAATCGAACACAATAAAAAAACCGCCGTTCCCACGAGAGCAACGGCGGTTATTTTCATTTGGCCCAAAGCAGACCACGGCAAAATCAGCATCAGGCCGCAGAGCTACACTTGCGTTCCAGCTCGCGAGAACACGAGGGTTCCCATCCCGATACGCCGGGATGGGGTCCCTTATAAATGTGCAACCAGCTACAGGCAGGTTTTCTGACTTGCGTCTTACCTCGAGGCTCCTTCCCATCCAGCACTAATTTTAGTAATGAACAGTGGATAGAGACTACCAAACGCTCTTTGGTGTTTGGCAGCACTCAAAATGCCTCTCGGATTTCCAATTCAGCAATCGGAGCAGGCGCTTACAGCGGCGCGACCGTCGCGGACTTTAACCGCGTTCCCATTTGATTATCCCGGGGCCCCAAACGCACTGTTTTGCGTTTGGCGAACCCCTGAGCACAAAGCTTTAGGACCTATAGTTGGATTATATACTTTTCAAAGAACAAAACATTTTACTATCAGACTGTCCGGCAGAAGTCAAGGAAAAAAGAAATTTTTTAGCTCCTTAGATAAATGATGACGCCGGTAAGAATTAAAATCGCCAGCACGCACACGCTTATAGCAGCTATAAATAACCACATAAAGCGTTTGTTCTGCCTCGAGATGATGTATTTGAGGTATCTGTCGCTTGTGGCAAAGGTCTTACTCATCTGCATAATGCTGTCGGTTTGGCTGAGGCTGCTCTGGTTCAGTGTTTCCAGAGTCTGGTTAAATTTGTTAAAGCTCTCGACCATTTGCACATCGGTATCGGCAACGGCCGCAAGCTGATGGTCGATATCTACCAGGGCATCGGTTTGTTTGGCGGTTTCGGTCGGGATTTTGTCAACAGCATCTATGAACTGCTGATTCTTAACCGCCGTTGCTTTGAGTTGTTCGAGAAGCTGTTCTGTTATCTGCTTTTGATTTTCTACAACAGCGGGAAAGCTTTCCAGCAATTTGGGAAGCTGCTCGATTCGGCTCATCAAATTCTCGTGCTGGGCGGCTTGACGATTCAAATGCTCGTTAATACCCTGCAGCTGCTCGATGAGTTTATTAAAACCTTCCTGCAGTTTTTCGAGCGACTCGGCTTTGGTCTTTGGCGGAACCGTTTTTACTACAACCTTATTGCTCTGGGGCGGCTGCTCTTCAATGCCCGGCCCTGCCGTGTTGGCATCCTGGTTAATCAGGCCTTCGTCGTTTATGTCCGGCTGAGAATTTATAGCGCTGGACAGCTTGTGAGACCGCAGCCAGTTGCTTGTTCCCGCCCATAAATCCTTTAGAGCCATTTTCAAAGTTCCCAAAAGACGAAAATATATTTCTTTTGCCCGGATTATTACAAAAGTCTGCATATACCAGTAAATCGCCAAAACCGGCAAATTTGCTTGAGTCAAATCATATTAAAACGTTTTCCTGCCGGAAGTGCAAGTTATTTTTGCTGCCATTGCCGGCACGAATGCACGCCGTTTTTTTGCCCAAATCAGTTGAAAATCCGGTATGGTTGTGGTAGTCTAACCAAAGCAGAGGTCTTAACATCCTTGCCAAATCGTTTATGTGCGAATTCCGATTAGGCCAGGAAATCCTTTGGAGGGAGAAAAAAATGAGCGAGCGATACAAACCAAAAAAGTTGAGGCCCGTAGATGGCCTGGTTTTCGTGTCAGTGTGTCTGTTTCTTCTGGCCGTCCTGCCGCCTGCCTGCCGTAAATCCCGCGTTGATTCTGCGCGCATAACATGTGCCCGGAATCTGGCCGAGATTGGCAGGGCGATGCTTGTCTATGCCAACGACTATGACGGTGAGCTGCCGCGTGCCGGCGGGCGGAATGCCATGTGGGGCGGCCCAGTTCAGTGGATGGCCGACAATCGATTCATTGCTTACGGCGTAAGCCCCGATGGCAGCGGCGGTGTTGCTACCATTACGTCCAGCTTATATCTGTTAATAAAATACGCAGGCGTAGCGCCCAAATCCTTTGTCTGCCCGGGCGACGCCGGGACTACAGCGTTTAACCCCGCCGATGATGGTGTAAGCAACCTTGAGCTTGATGAACTCTGGGACTTTGGGCTGGTGCCCTGCGAGCATTGCAGCTACTCTTACCATATGCCTTATTGCTTGTATCCCCTGACCACATCGAGTGAGCCCGGAATGGCCGTTGCAGCCGACCACAATCCCTGGATAGGCTCTCCCGCTGCAGAGGCTAAACTGTTTCCTGGTAACTTCAACCCTGACGGTAGTAGAGAAGAGGTAAAGATTGGTAATGCCATTGCTCACCAGGATGAAGGACAGAACGTCTTGTTCTTAGATGGCCATGTAAGCTTTGAAGACGACCCATTCTGTGGCGTCAAAAATGATAACATTTATACCTTCTGGACTAGCGGAGATATTCGACGAGGCGGCGTGCCTTTACCTGGAGCCTGTGAGCCTGTCGATAGGCTGGATTCATTCCTGGTACACGACCCGCCATCAGATAGGGCAACGCATACGAGAACAACGACGATGAAACAGCCCGAAGCTGTAGATTCGGCTGATCTTAAACAGACTTCCGTCGTCGCAACCCTCGATTGTTCCGTTCCGGAACATAGGAACGCAATCTGGTGCTCTACATTCCAGATGGCCTGGGATAGGCTTAAGGACGACATCATCGGTGAGCCGATTGAGGTATTAGGGGCCGAGGAACTCGCGGCCCGTCTAAATCAGGCGAAGGTCTCCGAAACAGACCTCGAGCCCGAGTCGTTCTACGCAACAGCTGGCTTTGTGCGCGATGGGATTATTGAGCAAATACAGAAGGAGATGGCAAGGCGTTTCCCATCGGAACCGGTGCCTGTTTTCGGTGAGAGATACAGGACGCTGCCGGAGCCGATAGTGGCTTATTCTTTCCTCAGCATAGATGTAGGATTTAAATATCCGTTCTATACAAACAATCGCGCATTTTCCTTCAAAGACTCAAATCGTACGCGCACGGATGTCACGTCATTTAGTAACGAAGCTACAGGAAATGACAAGAATTTGTCGCACGTTCGCGAACAGGTTGAAATCCTCTACTACAAATATGGCGAGCAAGGAAGTGGTGACGAATTCGCGGTTGATTTGTGTAAACATACAAGTCCTTATCAGGTTGTTCTGGCGCTTGTGCCTCGGAGTAATACTCTCGGTGAAACAATAGCTACTGTTGAGAAAGAAATCTCCGAATTCAAACATGATCCCCATTATGAGGTTCTGCGCAAACTCCGGCCTATCGACAGGTTGATTATCCCTGATATACTTTACAAACTTGAGCATAATTTCAAAGAGTTGATTGGCAAGCACCTCGGAAACCGTAAATGGAGGGAACTGGGCTATTTTATCTTTGATGCCAGGCAAATGATAGACTTTGCGTTGAGTCGAACGGGCGTGACCGTAAAATCGTGGGCACTTATCGCTGCCGCGGGGGGATTGCCCCCCCGAATAGAAGAGCCGCGACATCTTTATTTCAACAAGCCATTCCTGGTCTATGTCAAGAAACGCGGGCCGGGCTATTCGCCCTTCTTCGTGATGTGGGTGGACAACGCCGAACTTATGAAGGAATTCTGATACTCCGTCGCAGATCAAATGACGGAGGTCATTCCTGCGAAAGCAGGAATCCAGAGTCGTCGGGAAAAACTGGATTCCGCATCAAGTGCGGAATGACAGCTCCTCAAATTACGTAACGAATTTTCAATTTGCCTATTCCCATTTTGATAGAAATCGGTTATACCAATCATGCTTGAAAAAATGCCCATATTATTGTATATGATAGGGACGGAAGGGCCTGGATTCCTGCCTTCGGGCCTGTTGCCAAAGTTGAGATTGCTTCGTCGCTTCGCTCCTCGCAATGACGAGAGACTCGATTTAATTGTCATTGCGAGGCCTGCTTTGCAGGCCGTGGCAATCTCAAGAACACACAGAGTAGTTCGGCAATAGATCCCTTCGCAAGAGTGACAAGGGCAGGCAAGCGGCAATAATAGATAGAATTGGTACTATAAGGGTAAGCAAATGAAATT
>CAYGBH010000231.1:0-6672 GCA_964348055.1 uncultured Pirellulales bacterium | reverse complement strand
CAGAGACGGATTTTGGGGTCCTGATAGTAAGGCCGCAAGGCACCGACCCATGTGCCATTAATCCCGCCACTATACCCTTCCATGAGTAATCCCTCATTGTCGTCGCAGTACATGGTGAACATAATGGCCCATTCATGCAGATTAGCCGTGCACGCCGCCGCCCTTGCCTGTTTCTTTACCCGCTGCAGGGCCGGCATTAATATCGCCATCAATAATGCAACAATGGCGATTACCACCAAAAGTTCTATTAACGTAAATGCTTTTCGTCTGTACATAATGCTGTACCTCCATCGAGCGATTGTTTCTCAGTAGTCCTTAAAATTTCTCATCCAGTCCGGCCATACCGGTGTGCCGGCGGCAAGTCTATCTTCGAGCCACAGTCGATGCCATTTCAACTCCCACAGCTCTTTAAGGCCTACAGACCTTACAGAGCAATCCAGAAAGACACCGTTTACTGTGCCATTGTGTCGGTTTATGCAGAAATTCCGCATCGCGTCATAATGCCACTGCCAATGGCATTGACCATCAAATTCCGGCGGCTCATCTGTTGCCTCCGGCAATGCATCAACCCATTGGCAATCAAGAAACGCCGGTATATAACCAGCCCCGTCGACATGGATAGTCCTCCAGTTCTTCTCTAAATGATAGCCGCCCTTGTCATTAGCAATCCATCCATTTAACGCGAAGCTGCCATAGTCACCCTCCATAGCCCAGTTTGGCACGGTCGGAAGGGCTCCCTCGCCATATACACCCCAACCCACAAACGGACCTGTCACGCCATCGCTAAAAAATCTCGTAGTCGTTGGGCAAACTCGGATCTTGGGTTCATGGCTATAGTAAGGCCGCATCGCAGCTACCCAACTATTATTCGGGTTGCTACCTGCTTCCTTATGTAAATAGCCATTGTTATCCTGTGCGTACATTGAAAAGGTAAGGCCCATTTGTTTGAGGTTGGCCTGACAAACAACGCTCTTAGCCTGCTCCTTTACCCGTTGCAGCGCCGGCATCAAGATTGCCATCAACAACGCAATAATAGCGACCACCACCAAAAGCTCTATTAAGGTAAACCCATTTCGTTTGCGCGTGTTCGTTTTCTCCTTCTCTTTCGCCTGCACTTTTGCAACCGCAGGTACAAGTGAAGAAAAGTTTCCCTAACCGACATTACCATCGACACTTAATGCGTCCCACTGTTGGCCCTGTCTATCATAATTATAACCCATTGGCCGGGGCAATTCAACTATTAGCAAACTAAGACTTCTCTGTCTACAGCAAAATCAAATAGTCCGAACATACCAGACCATCCAAACGCTCGCAGAGATGGACCTTCTAATATCGCTGATCGCACTGAAACTGGGTCACCCGCTCGGATATCTATCCTTTAGACATGCTGTTGACCACCGTACAGCTGTTTACAGTACTACGTAACCCGTCATTAAGCCAGCCATTCGCCACTATAGCAAGGTCTTTGAAGTCAATCCTGCAATGGACGTTTGCATCGCCTCGCAAATCCAACTGATAAATACTAAGGCATTTTGGCCGGACACAGAATAATCTGGTCAATATATACGGTGTCCCTGTCTTTATCCTCCTGGCCGGAACTGGTCCCGTCACCGAAGCCAACGGTGATTTTCTTGACACTGCTCAGGTCTACGCCGCCATCGCTGAACTGCCCAAGGGCGATACTCCACTGGCGCCAGAACTCAGTCTGACATGCATAGGTGTACGGGTGCTCGGCCTTGCCGCTATGTCCAGCGGCATCCTCCAGTTTCAAATACATCAGGTGCTCCATATTTTCCTTTTCACCAATGAATGACAGCGACAACGCCTCAACACCTTGAACCGTCCAATCCTGAGGACTATCAAATGTCCGCGTGGCCTCAGTAAAGTAAGGCTCATATTGATTTTGGAATTGAAACTGCATAGAGTTGTTGCCTTGGTTGTCTATCGCGAGCAAGATATAATCGAAGCCGGGAATGTTTTCAACCCATGCAGCCTTCATGCTTGCATCGTCGGCGTATGATTCAAAGTCTTCCACGCTCATATACTCTCCTGTCGTAAAGGTCCAGGTGTGGCCTGTGACGGTCCCCGAAGGACCGATTTGATCGACCCGCCACTCGTAAGTCTGGTTGAATTCAAGGGTGCCGGGGTCAAAGGTGGTACCTGCTGGCGCTGCCTCAGCCTTCTCCATAGCTCCCTTCTTGCCGAACCATAGTTCGCGCGAAGTCGCAAAAGCTGCCTCAAGCCAGCTAAGGTCGGCGTCTATCGATACGTCTGTTGCGCCATCAGCAGGGCCGGGATTAACAGCTGCCGGGCCGTCAGAAACAGAGAAGATATCGTCAAAGGTGCAATGGTAGCCGGCCGGTTCTTCATGTTCGTTCTGCGCGAAGATACCGCTTACGCCGCTGGTAAAGACCTCATCATTAACACCCTCATCTTCCCAAGGG
Organism: uncultured Pirellulales bacterium; assembly: GCA_964348055.1. Classification (GTDB taxonomy): domain Bacteria; phylum Planctomycetota; class Phycisphaerae; order Sedimentisphaerales; family Anaerobacaceae; genus JAUXAL01. The sequence continues at coordinate 4,228 of CAYGBH010000231.1, read as the reverse complement.
TCGTTGCCGTTAGTGTCGACCATCGTCGCGGTTCTTACGACGAGCGGGCCGCCTTTGTACTCATAGAGACTGCCGGTAACATACACGGGCCCAGAGCCGACCACGTCCAACTCGGCATAGTAGCTCCCGGCACGGCCGATGTCCGGTGCAATAACTTCCAAAAGCAGCTCTTCTTCGTTCCTCATGATGTTACTCATATTGACGACCTTCTCGATATCAATGTCCAGGTTGGCTGGGCCGTCCTCCCAGTCTATGTGCATTACGTAGACCTGGGTTGCAAACATGCCAGGGGCGCCGGTCACCGACCCATCATCAATGATGTATGTCGCCCTTGCGATTAAGCCGTGGTAATTCCGGGAGGCATCGCTGGTGACATTAACCACGGCGCCGACCCGGACGTCGGTGAAGACTTCGTCGGAGCCAAAAGCAGCTCCAAATGCCGAGCCGTAGCTTCCCGCGTCCGTATTGTACGAAGTGGTCTCATCCAGGCTGAGGTATTTGTTGCCGTCGGGCTCGGCCAGTATGGTCGCGGTGAACGTTTTGGTCACGTCCGGATAGCAAGTGAACTGCCATGTTGTCAGGTCGGGTTCGGTGCCGTCGAAGGTCTCCGACCAATTGGCCTGTACCGTCCCGGCCACAGCCACAATCAATACCGCCGCTACACAAATTGTTAATAAGTTTCTCATTTTTTCAGACATAATGTTCCTCCTTACAAAAATTCAAAACCTTATATCGTTAAACAATAATTAATAGTCAATATTTTTATCCGATGTCGTTTCGGAAAACAATTAATTATCACCGCCTGCTTGCCAGTTTTTAAGAAAGATTTCAAGGTCGTCGTTATCGACTGCACCGGACTTGTTAAGGTCTGTACCCTCGCAATAATCATTGCCTAAATCACAGTTACTATCCAGCCAGTGCGCCAGGAAAAACGAAAAATCGGTTTCCGTGATGCCATCCGGACAGACAAAATCGCCTGCCGGGATTTGCCGCAGCAGCCTCGGATAATTCGTTCCCTCACAGATGCTCCAGATATCCTCGGTCCCATTTATGCTCTCGGCCACGAAATCCCAGCCGATATCGGTAAAGGTGCTCTTGGTCTGCATTTCCGCCGTTGTTTTGCCGGTGCCAGCAGCACTGGTTGATTGCCCGCTCGTATCCGTATCCCAGAGAGAAGCCGAAACGGTACCGGCATTATTGCTACCCACCAGACCGCCGACCTCACTGGTTCCCGTAACGCTGCCTGATGAATAGCAGCTAATGAGACTGCCCAAATCATTCCATCCCACCAGGCCGCCGACATACTGGTCTGCCTGAACGTCTCCGGTAGCATAGGAGTTGGAGATTGTCGAATAATTTGTTCCCACCAATCCCCCGGCAGTGTATACTCCCGAAACGTCCGCGGTCGAATAGCAGTCGTTGATTGTGTTAAAATTATGTCCCACCAGCCCGCCGACGTCAGCCGTTCCCGAAACACTTCCGGTCGAATAGCAGTTTGTGATTGTCCCCCAATTAGCTCCCACCAGGCCGCCAACGCCCCATCCGGTTGCCGAAACGCCAGTGCCCTTTGCGTAGCAGTTGTTAATGATTCCACCACCAAGCGACCCTACAAGCGCAGCAACATAATCTCCTGCTCCTGCGCCAACATTAGGGTCAATCAATCCCAAATCTTTAATCCGGACATTTTCTCCGCTAACGTATGCGAAAAGTCCTACGTTATTTGCATCCGCAGCAGAAGTGTAGCTGAAGTTCGAGATTGTATGACCGCTGCCGTCAAAAACGCCACTAAACGGTTTGTTATCAGGAGAATCCCAGCTTACATAAGACCCGATGATATTGAAATCCGCTCCCGTGAAGCTGCCCAAATCAATATCCGCCATCAGCTTGAAGTGCTTGTCCCAATCATTCGCATTCGCACCGATTGCATTCATTTGCTCGGCCGTATAAATCTGATAGGGGTCACTGGGCCCTCCAGTACCTCCGCCATATTGGGCTTGAGCCGGTAACGCAAAAAAGCAAATGGCAAGCAATACGAGTAACGTAATTATTAATTTACCGCAGTCTCTGACAGTTGCAGACTGAGGCTGCTTGCTTGCAGTAGAACCCAGATACCTAAACAGACCAAAAGTTTTCCTTAGATTAATCATTTTAATCACCTTTCATAAAATATCGTTATGCCGTACGAGTACGGCTATCATGGATTATTATTTCCCTACTCAGTCAATGTGCAGACCATTTTTGCCTCCTCGCAAATATATCTTAAAAATAAAATTATACCACAATACACAATAAGGAACAATATAATATCGGTCATTTGTGGAAGTTTTTGCGGAATATCTCAGAGAGTTATTCTTTGCACTGACCGCATCTGTCCAGGAAAATCCATAGGTTCTTTTCGGCCGGTCATTTACCATGATGGATACAAAATCCTGTGCTCAGGCAGGTGTGTGGAGATAAAAATTGTCGCTACCGATGATTTTGAACAAATTATTCTTGAAACGAAGGCGGCCAATTTGGTATAAATAAGATTAGTGAAGTTTTTACCCGTGGTGGCGGGTATGTGTGGTTTTTAATTCTTTTTAACGGAAGGAGGTGGTCTCAAGTCATAAAAAAGAAATTGTTCGGGAAAAATACAAAATTCACTAAAGGTGGAAGTTACCTTAACTTTTTGACGGAGGATTATTATGTGTAAAAAATTGACTTATCTAATTTCTTTTTTTCTGGTGCTGGGCCTGGCCGTGGGTGTGGCATATGCGCAGCCGCTCAACCAGGATCCTGGTCCGGACGGAATTGTGTCGGTGGAAGCTGAGCACTTTGATGCCAATGTTGAAGTAGGTGGCCATGCATGGGTAGAGACCGGGCCAACGGGCGGCTTTACCGGCGAGAGCGGTATGTGGGCGCCCAACGGCCAAGGCGGAGGCGGCAGCAACTATGCAGAGAATAGTGAGCGTCTGGAGTATGTGATTAACTTTGTCAAGACCGGCCCGCACTATTTGTGGATTCTGGCATGGGGTGCCAGTGGCAGCGATGACTCCTGCCACGCCGGTCTGGACGGCGTGGCAACTCCCCTTTCTGACAATTTGAGCGGCTGGAACAACGATTACGAATGGAACAACGGTAGATATCAAAGGCCGGAACGGGCGCAGATCGATATACCTACGCTCGGCATCCATGTCTTGAATATCTGGGTGCGTGAGGACGGACTTATTATTGACAAGATCGTTCTGACCACCAATCCCGATTACACGCTCACGGGGTCGGAGCCCGGCCCACCCGAAAGCCCCCGTGGCGCCCGCGTGGTAGCGTTTAGCCCCAGTCCTGCTGATGGTGCGACAGACGTGCCCCGGGATGTCGCCCTTAGCTGGACGGCGGGAGCACTTGCCGACAAGCATGATGTGTACTTTGGAACCGCTTTCGGCGATGTGAACGAGGCGACTACGACAGCCGACCCGAATAGCGTTTACCAGGGCCGCATCGACCCCGAAACCTATACTCCTCCCGAGCGCCTTGCATTTAGCGAGACTTATTACTGGCGGGTCGATGAGGTCAATGCCCCCCCCGACAGCACAATACGCGAAGGTGGCGTCTGGAGTTTTACCACAGAGCCATTTTCTTACGCCATTGAGAATATCACCGCCACAGCTTCCAGCAGCACTTTAGCTAAAGGGCCTGAAAATACCGTCAACGGCTCGGGACTGGATGACAGTGGTTTATTGCACGACAAAGTAGGTGACGACAATATGTGGCTCAGTGATATTGTAGGGCCACAGCCGACCTGGATTGAATTTCAGTTCGAAAACGTTTACAAACTGCACGAGATGTGGGTATGGAACTCGAATGATAGTTTGGAATTAGCGATAGGTTTCGGGATCAAAGATGTTACAATCGAGTATTCGGTCAACGGCGCCGACTATATGACATTGGGTACAACTACCGAGTTTGCCCAGGCGCCTGGCGCATCCAACTACGCACACAATACAACTGTTGACTTCGGTGGTGTAGCAGCAAGGTACGTCAGGCTCACGGCTAACAACAACTGGGGAGGCATCCTGCCCCAATATGGTCTCAGTGAGGTCCGCTTCTTCTACATACCGGTCTATGCAAGAGAGCCCAATCCTGATTCGGGGGCAACAGATGTCTCTATCGGCACAATAGATGCGCCTGCTGATGTGACCCTTGGCTTCAGGGCCGGAAGAGAAGCGGACAAGCATGAGGTGTACTTCAGCGA
>CAYGBH010000230.1:1454-6677 GCA_964348055.1 uncultured Pirellulales bacterium | reverse complement strand
GTAACAGGTCAATCGTCCGCTCACGCCGTCAACAGCCAATATTTCGTCACCAGCTATCTCATCGATGTTGTGAAGCTTATATGTAAATGGCCTTTCGATAAAGAACTGCACTTGTGGACCCAGCTGCCCTGTCTCAAGACCGAATCGAACATGTGCCGGTTTCTCGTTATCATTTGTTAGAAGTATAAGGTCATTTATATTATCACCGTTCAAATCGCCGACGGTGACACTCAGGGTTTGTGCAGAGGTGGGATATTTCACCGGTTCGGCCAATGAACCAGCCTCTTTTTGCACGACGATATAAACACTATCGCGACCGGCCAGGGCCAAATCGTCGGCGCCGTCATTATTCAGGTCAGCACATACCAGCATATTGGAAGCTAAGAGACCGTCATCGATCTTGATTTTCTTCTTTGTTCGCCAGTTCAATGATTTTGGCTTATCCGCCTCGGTCTCACCGGCTTTTTGCAAGATTACATAGAGTCCCCTCGGCTCACCATAGAAAGCCAAATCCGTCATTCCATCCGAATTCAAATCCCCGCAGACCAAACTGTGCACTTTCTGTGGAACTGCTATGCTCTGTTTCTCAAAACGGGTAGGGGGGGTGATTATATTTACATCTCTGTCTCCGGGATCAACCGTCACTTCTGTTTCGCCAGGCCCGATAGCTTCTTTTTGAACCAGCAGCTCTATCTTGGCCTTTCTGTTGTTGACCACCACAATATCATTTCGACCATCGCCGTTAAAATCGGCAATCCTTAAGTCTTTTATCCCCCAGTCTAATTTGATTATCTCCATCTCCTTGAACCCATAGTACGCTGAGATATCATTGAAGTCGGCTTGGCCGGCACTTGCGTTGCTGAAGAACGAGCTTACAGAAATAATCACAATTGCCGTTTTTATTACGCTCACAAGAAAAACCTCCATATTTTGTCATTCTTTTTTCTTTTGGTCATTCCCGTTTCTTCTCGTCATTCCCGCCTCTTTTTATCATTCCTGCGTAGGCAAGAATCCCTCTCACACAATCTCTCCTGGACGGGCATTTGTCGGTTCATCTCTGCAACAATAATATACACAGTTACCGCAGCTGCATCAATGATTTTGTGGGATATGACTGTTTGTAGTGCAACTTCTTCGTCATTGCGAGGCCGCAGGATGCAGCCGTGGCAATCTCACGTCATCGAACAATAGAGATTGCTTCACAGAATTTATCCTGAGCAAAGCGAAGGGCTCGCAATGAAAATTTCTAAAATCATCCGTCAAGCAGCAGTGGGTCATTCTACCGCAATTTTCTTTTGATGGCATCAAGTTGATTCTTGGAAACCTCGATCCCCAATTTCTCGGCAATCTTTATGTGTATCCAGGCCAAATCATACTTCTTTAGCTGATAAAATCCGATAGCAAGTCCGTAATGCGCATCACCAATTTCCGGATTGATCTCAACCGCTTTCAAATATTCACCCACCGCCTGGTTGTAATTCTTGTTGTTGGAATATGCGGCCCCGAGATTATAATAGATCATAGCTTCATTGGGTTCTATCCGGACAGCTTTTTTATACTGCTCGATAGCCGCATCGTACTTCTCCTGCCCGAAATACGCGTTGCCCAGATTTATCAAAGCAGCCAACATATTGGGTTTAACAGCCAGGACCTTCTTGTACTCTCGAATTTCATCATCAACCAGCCCCAATTCGTTGTAGCAGAGAGCCAAACCATAATTGGCCTCGACCAAATCCCGCTTAATCCTCAACGCTTTTTTGTATTGAGATATTGCTTCTTTAAATTGGCCCATTTCGCTATAGGCATTACCTAACTGGTTGTAACAGTCGGCGTCTTTCGGCTCTAAAATAATGGCCTGTTTCAACTGCACTATCGCCTGGGCGAATCTTCCCTGCTTGCAGTAAGCTATAGCTAGGTTCTTGTACGCATCTGCGAAATTGGGGTCAAGCTCGAGCGACTGACTGTATTCAGAAATTGCGTACTTCAGCCAGTTTTGTTGAGTGTATGCATTTCCGAGGTTGTTATGCGTCTTGGGGTCGTCTGGGTTGATTTCCAAAGCCGCCCGGTATTCGTATATCGCATCAGCTACCTGCCCCTTTTTCAGGTAAACGTTACCCAGATTCGTCCGGGATTCAGATAATGTCGGATTTATTTCTACCGCTCTTAGAAGTGCCAGCAATGCAGACTCGGTGTCACCGATATCGACGTAGCTGTTCCCAAGATTATTAAGGAAACAGCCTAACGTCTGAATCTTACTCAGATTCTTCATATAAATATGGTCTTTACCTTCCGGCACTTTAAACTTATTTATATAGTATTCATCGGTAGCGTTTCCACCTTTGCTTGTTGTTTCAATATTGAATCGAACCTGTTTGTCGTCATATCTGACAAAAAAGTGCCCCGGCACAACCACTCCGTATAAAGGCAGACCAAGTCGTTCCGCAATTGAGAGATAAAGGATTGATAGACTCAGGCAGTACCCGCGTTTTTTATCCAGCACAGTGTGCAAAAACAAATCATTCGGGTCATCAGCCTCTGAAAGCGCTTTAAATCCCAGCTCACCAAATAAATACTCACTTATCACAGGAATTGCTCTGAAGTCTACCCCCCGAAGGCGGGTACGACCAGACCTGGCATTTCTGAGCAGCTTTTGGCGTCTGAGCCTTTCGCGAATTTCCAGAGCCATATCATCCAGTCTTGACAGGTATCTTCGACCGTGTACGAGGTCGCTCCACCGTTCCGAAACAATCAGAGCAGCGGTAGCCAAATCAACTTCGTCCTTTCTGAGGCGAAGGACTTGTTCAATTGACCTTACATACAGTCCTCCTTTATTCTCGTTGGCCAAGGGCTCGTTTCGCCGTGCCAGGACCGTCGGCGAGCCAATCAAAACACAAATTATTACCGGGAAAATCTTTTTCATCGGTTCCTCAGTTCGGTTTAGCCGCCCACTGCTGCGACAAATCCTCTTACTCAAAACGCAATCCTATGATAGGCACTTATTTATACGAATCTTATCGTCCAATAGGCTCCTTCTATTTTGTCTTTCCTAAATTTTACTGCTGAAAAATTGGTTACTTTTGGTAAATACCTGTTGTATAATCTAAACTCTGAGGCTATTTTAATCAACGCAATTTTGTTATGCCTGGAGAAGTATAATGAGCACCAAACAGACTATTATCGCAAGTGTTTTATTTCGTTGTGTGTTGCGCAGCACGCTATACCCAATGTTTCTACTGCTCGGCATCCTGTTTTTGGGCGGTTGTCCCGCTCGGCGCGAGATCAGCCTTTTCGACGGCAAAACATTGGGGCAGTGGAAAATCACCGATTTCGGCGGCCAGGGGGATGTCTATGTAAAAGACGGCAGCATTTTCCTCGAAATGGGCAACGATATGACCGGCGTTACCTGGGCGGGGCCGCTCGTGCGAATGAACTACGAGATTACTCTCGAAGCAATGCGGGTTGCCGGCAGCGACTTTTTCTGTGGGCTGACCTTTCCGGTTGGCGAGAACCCGTGCTCGCTTATCCTTGGGGGCTGGGGCGGTGAGGTCTGCGGCCTTTCCAACATCGACTACTACGATGCCGCTGACAACGAGACCACCCAAATTGTCTCATTTGAGAACGGCCGATGGTACAGCGTCCGTCTGCGCGTAACGCCCGGTAGGATTGAAGCCTGGCTCGACGACGAAGAGCTTGTAAACATAGAAACGACCGGCCGAAAAATCGACATCCGACCGGAGGTGGACCTGTCTCAGCCATTGGGCGTCGCAACCTGGTGTACGACCGGGGCTATTCGCAACATCAAATTGCGAACACTTCCGGACCAACCGTAGCCTAAACTTCGACCGGCACACCAAGAGGACGGCGCTTAAACAAATCTATCTTCATCCACCTGTTACTCTTAAACCTCCAGCGATTAGCCAGCCCCACTGCCGCGATACTGACAGCCGCCGCAATCCACGGCCCCATATATTCTAAAGATGGCACCAGCTTGACTACGAGCCATCCGCCGAGCCCCAATATCAATGCCGCTCCAACCGCCGAGACCGCAGCCAGCCAAACCGTATCGCCTGCCCCTCGCAATGAGCCGCCGTAAATAATCCTCGCAGCGTGAAAAACTTGATATGCCGCTGCACAAATAAGAATATTTGCCCCCGCCTCGATTACCTTGGGCTCGGTGGACTCGGTCGCCCAAAATGCCATTAACTCGTTCCTGAATACAAAGAAGCATACACCTACCAATCCCATATAAATCACCCCGATGCGCAAACACACGCTCGTCTGTTTGGCCGCAAGGTCTTTTCGCCCCTGCCCGATTGACTTGCCCACCGCCGACGACAGGGCCGTCCCTATGCCGACAACAGGCATAATAGAAAGCCCTCCGTACGAAAGAACCGCACTCGTCGCGGCCAGGACCTCTTTGCCGTGCCTGCCCACCAGGGCGAATAAAATTATCCCCCAGAATGCAACGTTTACCATCAGCCCGAATCCTGCCGGAAGCCCCACTTTCAGCAAATCATACATCTTGCCAAAGTCCACACCCAATGACCGTCGCGACTTGAAATTCCGGTTGATACCACCGCTCAAAAACACGGCCATATTCACACAGGCCGCGACCGCTATCCCCGTAAATGTTCCCCACCCTGCGCCTTTTATCCCCCACTCCGGAAAGCCGAACTTCCCGAAGATCAATACATAGTTGGCTATTACGTTAACCACCTGCCCGCAGAGCGACGCACACATCGTGATAATCGGCCTATGTATCCCCATAAAGAATTGGTTGCTCGACCAGTTAACAATCGCCAGAATATGGGCATAGAGCATAATTCGAAGATATATTACTTCCATATCGGCCACCGCCGGCGGTTGTCCCATCATTTTGAATATCCACGGCGCCGCCGGCCACATAATCGCCACCACAACCAAAAAATAGGCGAATCCCATGTATATCGTCTGCCAGAAATAATTCGAGCAGTCCTTTTTGCGGCCTCTGCCAAGGCTTTGACTTACAAATGTGTTAAGGCCTGTCAACGTGCCTATAGCAAAGCCGCTGGGCAGGAAACTGACAAACCCGGCCGGCAAAATCGCCGCCAGTGCATCTGTGCCCAGGCGTGAAACCATAAACCTGTCAACGAACTGCATAATGGTGAAAGATATGGTCGTTACCACCATCGGTGCTGCCAACTTCAGCATATATCTTAGCGAAGTTGGGTCTTCGACATGACT
>CAYGBH010000230.1:0-1354 GCA_964348055.1 uncultured Pirellulales bacterium | reverse complement strand
TATCAACAGAAATACCCGAAGCCTGCACATGCTTGACGGGGCTGTTCTTGCCTGAGATTATACTAACTGCACTCTTTTTCACGCCGATCTGTTTAGCCAAGAACTTGAGCAGGCACTGGTTAGCCTTTCCTTTTTCCGGTGCTGCAGAAACTTTAATCTTCAGCATATTATCGAGCAGGCCGCAAACCCGCGTCGGGCCGCTGCTGCCGGGCACAGCTTTTACTATAAAAACCACACCCTCATCAACTTCTTGAACCGTCAGATTACTCATCTCAGTAGTCAGCCTCGGATTTTACCCAGTATTTACTTGCGAATTACTCAATGTTTTCCCGCAAGTTCGCGCCGATTGCCAGTTGAACATACTTCTCAATCTGCTCAGCAAGTTCACCTAACGAAGCGAGTTGAAAATCCTCATAATGCCCAGGTATAAGCTCACCCTCCAGTGCCCTCTTGAAGATTCTAACACGTATAACAGAAGGCTGGCCCTGGGCCTTGCTGAAATCGCTGTCTTTGTGCTCGGTAAGCTCAACGCGCCAGTCCTCACTTATGAAGACCAGGCACTTGCCGGTAAAAACCGCCATCGGAAAATAATCACGTAATAGCTTAAGTGTTTCCATCGGTAACCTATTGAATTCTTCTTCTCGTTTTTGAGCTTTGCGTTATTAGTGAAATCCAGGTCGGCGCCCTCAAAACTTATTTGCCGGCTTTTTCAATTTCTATCTGCCGCTACCGTTTGCAAAGTTGCCGCCATGCACTCATTGAGCGCTTCAGGTTCTCGTACGCATCGCCACCTATGCCATAGCCCTGTAGTCCTATCGGCCCGGTATAGCCGCAATCTTCCAGCGTTCTTAAAAACCGCGATATATCGAAAGAGCCGCGGTCCAGTGTTTGAATCAGTTGTTTCCAATCCTCACCTCCGCTGTCGGCGCCATTGATGCTAACCACAAACAAATGCGGCATCGCCGATCTTATCAATGATTTCATGTTCTTCTGGTCTTCGACTCTGAGCCAGTGACATAGATTGAAGGTCACTCCCACGTTTTTCCTGTTCACTTTCTTTGCCACTCGCACCGCGTCTTCTACTCGCTCGACCCAGAATCGATAGTGCGGATAGAGCGCCACCCGCACCCTGTGTTCAGCCGCCATATCTGCAATCTCCCGGATGATTTCGGCCGCACGAGCGTCACCAGCCGGCGAAGAAGGCTTATACTTCTTGCTTCTGACGAAGAGCCACAGTATCGTATTGCGTCCCTTTAATATCTTGATTGCTTCTTTCAATTCCGGGCCGTATTTTTGCTGACCTGGATCAATGTTTGTGCCTAGGTAAACTGCGAAAAGTCTTAACCCGTTCTTG
>CAYGBH010000229.1:3646-6689 GCA_964348055.1 uncultured Pirellulales bacterium | reverse complement strand
TCATCGACCCGCCAGTAGTAAGTCTTGCCTAAATCGAGCGATAAGGGACCATAGCTGGTCTCGGTCATGGTGCTAACAGGGGCAGTACCGTCTATCACGGCTTGCCGGTCAGAGCTGAAGTACACGTCATGCTTAGCTCCTTCTCTTCCCGGTGCCCAGTTAAGGACCACATCCAGGTTCACACCTGTTGCACCGGAATCCGGGTAGGGATTTCTTGCACGCAGAGGTACACGGAAGAATCGAACCTCACTGAGACCATATTGATTCAAGATGCCTCCCCAGTTGCTGTTAGCCGTGAGCCTGACGTACTTTGCTGCTACGCCGCCAAAATCGACCGTAGTATTGTGTGCATAGTCGGGCGCTCCGGGCGCCCGAGCAAACTGGTGAGTAGTACCTAATGTCGTATAGTCGATGCCATTGACAGAATATTCAATGGTAACATCTTTGAACCCGAAACCGATCATCGGCTCCAGACTATCATTAGCGTTCCATACCCACATCTCATGCAGCTTGTAAACCTTGTCGAACTGAAATTCGATCCAAGTCGGCTGCGGCCCTGCAATATCGCTCACCCACATATTGTCGTCACCTTCTTTACCGTGCAGTAAACCACTGTCATCCAGTCCGGAGCCGTTCACGGTATTCTCAGGCCCCCGATTCGCTGCCTGGCTGGAAGCTGTGGCGGTCACGTTCTCGATTGCGTAAGCAACCGGCTCAGTCGTAAAACTCCAGACTTCGCCTTCGTATACCGTATAGTCTGGTGCGCCATTGACCTCATCGACGCGCCAGTAGTAAGTCTTGCTGAAATTAAGGCGTCCAGGATCATAGCTGTTGGTATCCTGGGTGATACCGCCAATGCCATCGTTTACGTCGTTGAAGTTCTCACTAAAGTAGACTTTGTGCCCATTGACTGGCGCGGCGAAATCTCCCGGCGTCCAGCTAAGGACTACCTCTCGTAGAACATCCGCCGCCCCATCGGGTGGACCGGGGCGGTAAGCAGTAAAGCGAAACGCCGCAACAGGTGCAGCTTCCGTTGTCCAGGTAGCACCTTTTATAGTCCCATGATTTTGGTTAGGTGAACTGTCATAGACCTTCGCTCCTTCTCCCTCATCGAGTTTCCAGTAACCGACTAATCCTTCTTCACCGCCGGAGAGTTCCAGGTTCATGTATTCCTGGATTTGTTCCCGGGTGCGGGCATAGTTCCAAATGCGGACTTCGTCAACTATTGTTTGGGGTACGTCCGTTCCTCCTCCAATAGAACTTTGCCCTATCCTAAAACGAGTTCCGAGACCAGTGTGAACAGCCCCGCCAACATTATCACTGGCTTCCTCAACACCGTTTACATACATTTTCATAACATTTCTGCCTGCGTTGAAAACGCCGACTATATGAACCCATTCTTCGTTGGGAACGGTATCGATTCTCAGGTAGTTTCCGGCATCATGTTCTGCTTCATAAACTCTAAATTGCAGATTGCCAACATCTGAATTTCGTTTGAGAAATCTAAACCCTGCCTTTGAGGCGATAATTGGTTGTACAAAAGAACCCCTTCCGCTATTGCCCAGAAGATAACCAAACTCGCCTGTTGACTCAGGCCTCCACATCCAGAACTCAACAGTTAATTGTGAAAGTTTCTGGTAGATATTTTCTGCATCCACATAATCATCCACCCCATCGAACATCAACGCATATCCCTCCCCACCATAAGCGACCGGCATGGCCATAAGCAGGGAACACGCAACCGACAGAAACACAGCTAACACAAAATCCATGAACAAACTTACTTTCCGGGCTTTCCGAATAGAGTACATTTTGCACATCTCCAAATTTAACACATTCACTACAGAAGCCAAATAAATCAATTTTCTACACATGATAATCCTACCTCAAAAAGTTAAAATGGCAATGATTTGGTCACAGGCCAAAACTCCGACCATTTGGGGTCTTTTTCAACAAGCATCGAAAACAGGATATAGAAAAAGACGACAGGGGACAGATAATCTGACATCTGACTTCTGGCTTCTTAATTTTTGTTTTGTGACTGCACCGTTAGAAAATTCTTCCCTTTTTGGTCTTGCTTGTTCTCCACAGGTCCACAGGATGGCCAAGCCCAGTGGCATCGGTTTTGCCCCTTTTGAAACATCTAATGGGGCCTGCCCAGAACAAAAAACAGTCTGTTGCGACTTGATTTTACCTCCTTCCTTTCCGACTCCGGCCGGCCTTCGCCGGACGAGCGAAAGCTCAATATGAGCTGTTAATCGAAATGCAAAATCTTCACTCTCCGGTACAGAGCCCTATAAAGCTCTGCGCCCAATAATGACTCCTCCTCTATCGAGAAACTACAAGGATTCCAAAGGTCCGAAGACAAAAATCTACAAACTCACCTAATTTTATTTATACCAAATTAATCCCTTCGCTTCAAGGTCAAATTTCCAATATTTTTTTGTAGGGATACCCTTCGTGGTTGCCCTCAGGACAGTCCGCAGGACGCCTTACGGCGGCACATGGGCCTGCCTCTACTCTCGACCATTTACAACAAATAGAACGAAAAAAAGCACCTCTCGGAATGGACGTGACGGGCCTTCTTGTTAAATATCTGAAGGGTTGATTATGGTGTCTTAACGACCCATAAAATAGGCTAAGAACTCTATAGTAGACCTCTCACAGGGCAAATAGACGTGGAATTTAATGATGGACGAAAAAGGGAAACTTTCTTCAGAATTTTGCACCTCGTCAGACATAACTTATATTTTCTATAGAATGAGCTGTTAGCAGTGAGGAATTGACAGCCGGATAAACAACTTGGTTTACAGAATGGCCCGAGGACTATACGCAGATGAAAAAGATTAAACACTTCCGTCAACACGTTGAAACAGGCGATATTTACGCTATCGAGCAGTGGTCGGATGGCAGGTTAGTCGGTAGCTGCGGCCCCCTGGTAGAGGACAACTTGAAGGATTTGGACAGCTACGAATACAGCAATGAGCAAAACGACCAGGTGCAAGAAAACATCGATCGGTTAATTTTGTGGTTCCCTGACAAC
>CAYGBH010000229.1:0-3546 GCA_964348055.1 uncultured Pirellulales bacterium | reverse complement strand
CGAACCGAAGCGGACGAGGCACTAAAAGTGAGTCCGTCTTCTGTGATGGACAAGAAGCTGACCCCGCCGAGCGGTGATAAGCACGACTATATGAGCTTCGGGCCATACTGGTGGCCGGACCCCCAGAAGCCCGACGGTCTGCCCTATATCCGCCGCGATGGTCGAGTCAACCCGGAAACGAGGACGGATGAGACGGACCGGCTGGTCTTCGGCCGGATGACCTCGGCGGTGGAAACTCTTGCGCTGGCCTGGTACTTTACGGACCACCAGCCGTATGCTGCCCACGCGGCTGAGTTGCTGCGCACGTGGTTCTTGGACCGAGCGACCAGGATGAACCCGCACCTGCAGTTCGGCCAGGCCATTCCCGGTCGAACCCAAGGTCGCGACATCGGCATAATTGACACCGCGCGGCTGACTCTCATCGTTGATGCTATCGGTCTGCTGGAATCCTCGGATGCCTGGACTGCCAGAGACCGCCGCGCAATGAGCGATTGGTGCCGCGAGTACTTGAAATGGCTGCGGACGAGCAGCCATGGGCTCGGTGAAGAAAAGAAGCACAACAATCACGGGACCTGGTACGATGCGCAGGTAGCAAGTCTGGCGCTTTTTACGGGACAAAACGACCTGGCCCGAGCGATTCTAAAGCAAGTCAAGACTCGGCGGATAGACAAACATATCCAGCCCGATGGTAGTCAACCCTATGAGCTTGCACGTACAAAATCCTTGAGCTACAGTGCAATGAACCTCGACGGTTTCTTTCGACTGGCGACAATGGCCGAGAAACTCGGAATCGACCTGTGGCATTACGAATCACGTGACGGGCGGAGCATCCGAAAGGCCCTCGATTTCCTCACCCCATATGCCGACCCCAAAAACAAATGGCTTTACAACCAAATTGTACCATTTGAGCCGCCAGCGCTTTTTTCACTTTTGCGTCGCGCCTCTATCGCCTACGACGATAGCAAGTATGAAGCGGCCATCAAGAAAATCCCGCCAGAGGATATCATTGCAGATCGAACAAAGCTCCTGTGGCCTTACCATTAGTAGCTGGTATAGAGACAAAACCGTGTAATACGCATTTCACTGAATGGCTTTCTTCTTTCGAATATTTGCCTCTACTTGTTCTGCCGTGTAACGGGTCCATCCGGAAGGCAGCACCCCAAAGTAGTCCAGACGATCTTCTTCAGTTATATTGTCTTTTTTAATGACTGCGGGCACACCCTCTGCAAAACTGTTATCACGAATCACCTGGTCAACGTGTGTGGCGCTTCCGTTGGCCAGGATGGCCCCCTTGCCGAGCCTTGTGTTATAGTCACAGCACGCATTGAGTCCTACCGCGCCGCCATCACCTACCTGAGTGCCGTGCATCGTAGCACCGTGATTGATCCAGCATCCGTCGCCAATAATGGACCTATCTGGTACCTGTGCCCTGGACGAACCGACCTTGGCAGGCCGACCGCCTTCGATGTTCACATTGTCATAAATATGCGTATAGTTGCCAATTTTGTTTGTGCCTCTTATTGTGACATTACACTGAATCAGCGTATGATGACCGATGGTTACATTTCCAGTGATAATTGTACCGGCACCGATTTTCGTGTAAGCCCCGACAGTTACCCTTCCTTCCAATATCACTGAAGGATGGACATTCGCTGTTGGATGAATGTTGATGCCGCTCTTCTTCTGAGCTATTGTCTCCGATGAGCCCAGGAATAAGAAGGCTCCGAAGAGAATGAAAACACCAAAGATAATCGTTGTGCCAATCATGGCCTTCTGTTTTTTAATCATAGTCTTCCCCTTTCTTTGCTGAATCTTGGTCAACATCTCTCATATGAGTCCGTTTAGCCGCGCTACTGACCCTTTTAGTCGTCATAGTATGCCTGATAGCGTCGCGATTGCAAACCTTTATGTTCAGATTTCCAATAAGCAGTCAGCTTGCCTTCTGCATCACCGCCCCGATATGCGACCTTTGGTGATTCTTCATAGCTGCATATATCAGCTAAAACTGGTATTATAGTTATCTTTGGAGACCTGAGAGTGTCGCTAAGAATTGTGAAGGCGTGTTTCTCGTATGACGTTGAAATTGGAGAAAACACAGATGGCCTTGTCGCACAAACTTTCTCGCCGACGGTTTTTGGGCCGGACTCTACTGCTTGGAGCAGCTGGCTTTAATTCGACCTGTAGATTAACACCCGGCGAATCGGCTTCTAAGAATCCCAATAGGCACCGCGTAACGCAGGACTATGAACAGCTATCCAAGCCCAACTTCATTATCATTCTTTGCGACAACCTTGGCTACGGCGATATAGGCTGCTTCGGCTCGAAGTTGCACCGGACACCTAATATTGACCGCATGGCTGAGGAAGGAATGCGGTTTACCGACTTCTATGCCACCAGCGGTGTTTGCACTCCTTCGCGAGCAAGTCTGATGACAGGTTGTTATCCTCGCAGAATCAACATGCACGTTGCCGAGGATGGGCGGGCGGTTCTGTCGCCCGTCGCAAAGAAGGGGCTGAATCCCAAAGAGATTACCATCGCAGAGGCTCTCAAGGCGCGGGATTATGCGACGGCATGTATTGGTAAGTGGCATCTTGGTGACCAGCTGCCTTTCCTGCCGAGGCGGCAAGGATTTGATTATTATTTGGGTATCCCTTACAGCGACGATATGACCGTGCGGCCGCAGCGCCGCTGGCCACCCTTGCCGTTGATGGAGAATGAAAAAGTGATAGAAGCTCCTGTTGATCGCAATCTTCTCACAAAGCGCTACACCGAAAAGGCCATCGAATTTATCAAAGCCAACAGGGATAAACCATTCTTTGTCTACCTACCCCACGCCATGCCGGGTAGTACCAGCTCACCTTTCGCCAGCAAGCGTTTCCGGGGCAAATCAGCGAACGGGCCGTGGGGCGATTCAGTCGAAGAGTTGGATTACTCAACAGGCCGGATTCTTCACGCCCTCAAGCAGCTTGGTCTCGATGAGCGTACGTTGGTAGTCTGGACATCCGACAATGGAGCTCCCCGGCGTGACCCTCCCCAGGGCCTTAATCTACCTCTGGCCGGCTGGGGATATACAACTTCCGAAGGAGGACAGCGCGTGCCCTGTATCATGCGGTGGCCGGGTAGAATCCCGGCGGGAACCACTTGCAGCGAACTGTGTACAACGATGGACCTGCTTCCCACATTCAGCCGGCTTGCCGGGACTGAACCTCCGAGAGACCGAATCATCGACGGCCATGATATCTGGCCGTTGATGGCCCACAGAGCCGGGGCCAAGTCACCATATAAGGCCTTTTACTATTACTATATGGCCCAGCTCCAGGCTGTCCGTTCGGGCAAGTGGAAGCTCTATTTGCCACTTGAGGCCAAGTGGCAGAACTTTCGCGGCAAGACCAAAGCAAGCCCCGCCGAGCTATACGACCTTAAAACTGACCTCGGTGAGACCAAGAATCTCGCGAGACAGCATCCACACGTTGTGAAGCGTCTGCTCGCACTGGCCGAAAAAGCCCGTGAGGACATCGGCGACGTTAACCGCCCTGGCAGGAATCA
>CAYGBH010000228.1:0-6703 GCA_964348055.1 uncultured Pirellulales bacterium | reverse complement strand
ACTCATGACTGCGAACAGTTTATAAATCGACAGATTTAAGAAGCTACTTTACGAAGGATTACCGGAAAAATCGCGGCTGACTGAACTGATGCGGGCAATTATTATGTTTTTAGTTTACTATTGTAGAAAACCCGCTAAAGCTTTTTTTGTAACTTTTTCAGCTTTTAGCGGGGACTTCCCTATAATCAGGCGCTAAGTTAAAGCGAAAGCCGGCAAAAAAATTGATATTATTTAGACTAAAATAGTCAGTTCGATTGTGTTATAGATGACGAACGTTCGTTTTAAGACAAAACATTAGGATTTAGATGATAGAAGATAAGCTGCTTATATGGCGAATAAGGCACGGCAGTAGCGAAGCCCTTGGCCGTATTTATAAGAAGTACAAGGATAATCTGCTAAGGCTGGCATTTGCTCTGCTGAACGACAGGAACTTTGCAGAAGATATTGTGCACGATTGTTTCGTATCAATTGCTCAATCTACAGAAAAACTGAAACTCAGTGGCAATTTCAAAAGCTATCTGACAACTTGTGTAGTTAATCGGGTACGCAACGCAAATAAAGTCAGGCAGCGACAGGAAATTATCGACCTTAAAGAAGCCGGGACGGTAGCGTTGACTTTGAAAAGGCCGGAACAATGGATTATCGAGAGCGAGCAATTAAGGTTGCTTAATAATGCGATGGCACAGCTTCCATATCAGCAGCGAGAGGTTGTAATCCTGCATTCTCAAGGTGAAATGAAATTTAAGGCAATTGCCGAATTACAGGGCGTTTCAATTAACACCGTCCAGAGCCGGTACCGTTATGGACTGGATAAACTGCGGTCAATTTTGAATAGCGAGGCCAAATTATGAGACCGTCAGAAAAAATAGAAAAGTTCATTAAGAACATAGACATTGATACAAATGTCACAACAGATAATGCTGTTCTTAGCGATGTCATCGAGACATTTGAAAAATCGAAGGTTAAAAGAACATCTGCCACAGGGCAGATAGTATGGAGAATAATTATGAGAAATAGAATAACAAAACTCGCCGCTGCGGCGGTGATAGTGATAGTAGTGTTAGGAGGGATAAGCTCCTGGCCCGGCGGTTCAGATAATGGAAAGTGGTGGCTGGGGCCATCGAAAGTTTGGGCACAGGAAATTCTGGCTGCACTTGAAACAGTAAAGGGCGTTACCTGCCGTGAACAAAATGTGCTTGTTATGGCCGATGGTTCAGAACATAAGTCCAGCACCTGGGACATACTTTATATTTCGAGCGACAGTTACCGCAGGGATATCTACGATGGTGATTTTCTGCGTGAGATACAATGGTATATACCTGATGGAGATGGCACACTGCACCACAGTATACGTTATGATCTGAAATCCTATTTCGTTCACTCTGGCCCGGGAAGCTTCGGAAACTACAATCCTGTTGAAAGGATGCGTTTCTATGTTAATCTTTTAGATGAAGCGGATCAGCTATTAGGTGAGGAAGTTATTGATGGCTATAGCTGTGTTGGTTTTGAGATCAGTGCGAGTAAATACGGAGATAATCCCGGGGATTGGGTTGATCGTATCTGGTTCGATAAGGAAACCAAGCTACCTGTACGGATTGAAAAACGCGGCAGGCCGGTTACCAACCAACCGGATAAAACGTTCACTACCATACAGGACAAGTTTGATTACAATCCGGGACTTTCTGACGACACGTTCGTTCCTGAGACTCCTGAAGGATTCATTCATGCGCATCCTGATGAGATTAGAACGAATAATTAGAAAGAATAGATAAATAAGTAGTTTGAATATACCCAAGGCCGTGTTTCGTTTAGCTCGGCCTTTTTTCAATTTCAATTGTTGAGTCTTCGGACGAGTTTTGTAAATTCCCAGCCTCGTTGCTGGAAGTTTTCGAACATATCGTAGCTCGCACAGGCAGGGCTTAATAAGACAACGTCGCCATCGACTGCGAGCTGATTCGCCAATCGGACGGCCTCAGCGAGAGACTCGACAAGCTCAATTCTCGTCTCTCGTCTCTCGTCTCTCGTCTCTCGCTGTTTGAGATTGCTTCGTCGCTTTGCTCCTCGCAATGACGTTTTAGCATTATGTATCGCATCGGCAATTTTTGGGGCGGTCTGGCCTATGAGGATAGCTGCTTTGGCGTTTTCGGCTATTTTTTGGCCGAGTTCGTCAAAGGGTAGCTGCTTATCGTATCCGCCGGCAATGATAATTGCAGGCTGGTCAAAGGCCTCCAGTGAGGCAATCGCACTTTGTGGCGTGGTGGCCTTCGAATCGTTGTACCAAGAAACGCCGTTTATCTGTTCTACAAGTTCGAGACGATGCGGCAACGGCTTAAAACCAGGCAGAGAATTTCTAATCAGGTCATCATCAACGACAAAATGCTTGGCTATGGCGATGGCGGCAGCGAGGTTCGAAAGATTGGCTCGGCCGATAAGTTTAAAACTATCCCGAATCTCCCGGCTCACATCATTAGTTGAAAACTTGATGCAAATCCTGCCAGCACTCGTATATTTTTCGAACCATTCGGCACTAACCTTGTCTTCGGCATTGAAGATGGAAACGGCAGGAGAATCCTCGCTCGGTTTCTGAAACTTAAATATATTTTCCTTTGCGGCACAATAGGCGTCAAATGTGCCATAGCGGTCAAGATGGTTTGGCGTAAGGTTCGTCAAAAGTGCAACTTTCGGTGCTTTTTGAATTTGCGCCAATTGCTCAAGTTGAAAACTCGACAACTCCAAGACAACCAAATCATTAGGAGAGATTTGGTCTACCACGGTCAGTAACGGCTCGTTGCCAATGTTGCCGCTGAGCCAAACATGTTCGTCGCTGGACGCTCGTCGCTCGTTACCCTTACTTCTGAGCAGATGGGCGGCCAAGACGGCGGTTGTACTCTTGCCGTTTGCTCCCGTTATGCCGATTATCGGGGCAGGGCAAAGCTGGAAAAAGATGCCTATCTGAGACGTGATAAGTTTGTTGTGCTTGCGGGCAAGTTCTAGAAATTCATTATCGCCAGGCACAGCAGGATTGGCTATGATAATGTCGGCTTGCTTGAAATCGGCGGGGTCGTGCGAGCCGAGATGAAATTCTATATCAGAAAATTCTTCAAGTCTCTTTATCGAATCGCTTAGCTGCTGTGCTGAAGCCAAGTCCGTTATTACTACTTTTGCACCGCCGCCTGCGGCAAATTTAGCAACATCAACTCCACCGCCGAAGCGTCCCAAACCCATAACTAAAACATTCTTGCCGGTGAAAAACTCCTTATTCATTTTGCTATCTTCTATAGCAGTGTTTGCATAGCGTTTGACAGGTCCACCTTCGCATCGATGACGGCCTGTTCGATGCATCTTTTCCAGTCGTCGCCGAACTGGTCTTTGTATTCCGGCTTTTCATAGGCATAGATTATCGAGCGTGAAGCGTTAATTAAAGCTCCCGTACCATCAGGTTTGCAGAACCGCACACAGTCGGCAGCGGAGGCACCCTGCGAGCCGTAGCCCGGCACAAGAAACCACACCTTATCATACTTCTGACGCAGAGCAGTTGTTACGTCCGGTGCAGTGCCGCCGACCACCATTCCGATGTTACTGTAGCCGGCGTTTCCAATTCGTTCGGCTTTGTTGGCGGCTTGGCCAACGACTTCAGCAAGCTTTTCATACATTGTCTGGCCGTCAGCGCCGGCAAAATCCTGAATAGCTGCAGCGGAAGGATTGCTGGTGCGAACTAATACGAACAGACCCTTGCCCTGCCTGCTGGCCATCTCCGCAAAAGGCTCAATACCATCAGTTCCTGTGTAGCCGTTGACGGTTATGGCGTCGGGGGCAAGGGTGTCCTCAAGGCCGGCAAGCTCCGGATTTTCGAGATGAGCAGCGGCGTAAAGTTCCGCGGTGTGGCCTATGTCGCCGCGCTTTACGTCGCCGATTATTTCCATGCCTAAATCGTCTGCTTCGGAAATCAGGGCATAGTACGTCTCCAGGCCTTCCCACAGATACTTTTCGAAAAAGGCAATATTTATCTTCACAGCCGGTACCATCGGCGCGATTATTCGCATTGTCTGCGTGCAAAAATCAAAAATTGCATCGACTGCGGCGGCAGCATCAAACTCATCGTTCATCTGGCGATGGTTCTTTATCGCTGAGGGCAGCCTCGTATAAACGGGGTCCAGGCCGACAATCAAAGAAGTTCTCTTTGTTTTTACGGCATCGCAGAGACGATCAGCAAAATGACTTGCCATTTTCTAAATCCTCATATTTGAAAAAATCTTTTTAATAAACCTTAAAACCACTATAATCATATAAATGGTTTCGAGCAAGACAGAAATACCAGGTACAAGGGCGGATTTGAAAATTCGCAAAAAAACAAGGCACAAAAAATTAATCTGCTGGCTCCTGGTTGATTTGAGCGTAGCGGCTGTTATCTTTGCTTTACTGCTTTACACGCCCGGTCTATACAACCCAGCCGGTAATAATCCGGATGGCTACAAGAGAGGGCAGGTTCACCCATATCTGACGCATCTATCGTCTGAACTTTATAATGGGGCACAACGCGGCAAGCCATTCGAACTGGTCGTCACACAGAAGGGAATAAACGAAATAATCACCTGGTCCAGATGGCCGAAGGAGTCCGAGGGCATAATGTTTTCAGCGCCTGCAGTGCTTTTTGTGCCCGGCAGTATTATATTGATGGGAACAGCACATATAAAAGGTGTGGAATTTGTCGTTACTATTATGCTGGAACCCAGAGTTAATGAACAGGGGCTTTTGAATTTACAGGTGGCTAAGGTAAAAGTCGGCGCTATGAATATTACACCTCTTGCCAAGATGATGGCCAAAAAGATGTATGCGCAGAGACTTGCCACCATACCTATAGACACAGAGGCCTTCACGACAAAAATAGCAGGGGCATTGCTCAACGACGAGCCGTTCGAGCCGATTCTCAGGGTCGAGAATAAAAAAGTGCGAGTAGAGAAAATAACTATTGCACAGGAGAAATCAATACTGCATCTGGTTCCAGCTTCGTAGCGTGGCCCACATCTCGTATCGCCTGTCCGCCAGAGGAGACTTATCAGTATCGTACTGCGTATGTACTTCACGCCAGGAGTCCGCGTCGTCAAAAATCAGGTGCCCTTATGCCCAAGGGACCGGATCGTCTACGGAGATATCGCCCGGTTGTAGATGCGAACGTCATCAATCAGGCCGGAGAAGAAACTGGCTGGGTCAAGAGTGTTACCGGCTCCGATATGCAGACCGCCGTACGAGCTTGTCAAACCAGTCTGCGCATCTTTTGCAACTTCGACATCGTCAACATAGAGGGTTCTGTATGAACCGTCCCAGACAAAACCGACACAGTGCCATTCGGCGTCGGTGATAGTAGCCTGAGAATTCAATGGACTTGAGCTGCGGCCGCCGCTGCTTAGCCTCGTCATTAGTTTGCCCTCTGCCGGATCGGCCAACAGCCAATTCACTCCGTCTTGTGCCTGAGAGATGATAACTTGCCCCGGGGCACCTCCTTTTATCCAGATAAAGACGCTGAAGGGCGCACCGGATGGGCTCAAGACAAAAGGTACGCTAATATGATCATCTATCCCATCGAATTGGAGCGCGCCATCTACCCGACCATCTGCAGGCCGCCATGTCGGGTTTCCATGAACAGCGCCGTCGTTGACACCGATGCTGTCATAGGCAGTTGTGCCGTCTATCTCGTCCAGCTTCCAGTGCGCGGTCAGGCGATAGTCCTCAAACAGATGCTCAGAAAGGAAAATCAAATCCTGGACATCGACGATGCCATCGCCGAAGGGCGGCGGGGCAACATCACACAGAGCGTAATCCTCCCCCCAATGGTCGACCATGATGCACATATCTGCGCAGTTAATGACATCATCACCGTTAAAGTCAACCGTTGGCATCTCCGGCACCAGAGGACGAAATTCATGTCTTATTGATGTTGGTGAATCAACATACCAAAGCCTAAAACCCAGAGGGCGCCCGTCGGTATTCCTGCTCGTAGCTTCGCTATTTACCAGTTGAATGCCCTTGTATTCGTTGATGACTAACTGGTGTCTGTGACCACCAAGGATAGCAACAACGCCGGAGGTCTCAAACAGGGTCAACAGCTCACCCCTCGTGGCCGGGGGCAGGTTATAGTATTCCTCGGCCTCGTCAGGACTTGTCAAAAACAAAGGATGGTGTCCCACTATAAAGACGGGGCTGTTCTTATCACTGGCGGCGGCCAGCGTCTGCCTGAGCCAGGTATCCTGTTTTTCTGACTCACCGGCAAGTGGTGCTTTCCAAAGCGCTGTATTGACAATTACGAACGTGTAGCCTTTGTGCTCGAAAGAGAAATAGTCGTCCCCTAAGGCCTGGCGATAGCGTTCCAGACGCGAGACTGTTGGTGAATTGCCGACATCGTGATTTCCCGGGGCGCAGTAAGAGAGCACGGTCAGCTCGCTTCTGATTTGGAGGAAATCGGCAACGGAAGCGTCGTTGAAGTTGTCGACCAAATCACCACAGAAGACTACAAGGTCCGGCTTCAAACCATTAATGTGACTTACAGCCTGCCTGAGTGAGTTTACGTCGTTCGCATATCCGTAACCCCAGCCCAGTTGCGGGTCACTGACCTGCACAAACGTGAAGGCTTCTGTCACCGGGCTCTGGCCATTGACCACCACGGGGCCAACGAAAAATCCAAGTAACACCAGGCTAATCTTAAGAT
>CAYGBH010000227.1:0-6781 GCA_964348055.1 uncultured Pirellulales bacterium | reverse complement strand
GCTGCTCGGAATTGATGATTATAAGAATATGGATGGACGGAATATGTGGAAGCTGGTAACAGGGCGGGTTCCGCAGATCCATGATAATGTTTACACGGTCTTTAACAGATTCGGGGCGATTCATAATTTGGACTGGCACTATTTCCAGAACATCCGGGGCAAGGACACCGGCAAGGGGCCCTGCCTTTATAACTTAAAAACCGACCCTAGTCAGACGAGAAATGTCATTAAGAGATTCCCGAAGGTAGCAAAAGATTTGAGAAGCAAATTGCAGAATCATCTCAAGATTAAAATACCTCCGTTAAAAGTGTGATTGTTCTTTTTTCATACCAATTGTAGTTAGAAATTGCCGGAAGGATTGAACATTGTACTGATTGAAAGGACCTGGATTCCTGCTTCCGCAGGAATGACAAATAATCTTTGCGCAACAGGTACTAATTATGTCGCCAATAGTAGTGTTAGAGTCATATAGATTGCAACGCTTATCGAATCGTTTGCGGTTGTAACCAGTGGGCCGGAGCTGATAGCCGGGTCTATGCCGATTCGGCGGAATAAAAACGGCAAAAATAAGCCGAGCGTCGTGGCAACCATTATCGCTGAGAACATAGCCGTTCCGAACACAAAAACAAGCCGTACAGGTTCTATAGCAGCTTCCGCAGTTCTGGAGTTAAGTAGAATCGCACAGGCTATGCCGCCCAATAGACCGCAGCTTAAAGCTACAAGAAGGGCGATTCGCACTTCCCGCGTAAAAACCTGACTCAATCTTAATGCCGCAAGGTGGCCTGTCGCTAAGCCGGAAACTACGATAGTGGAGGTTTGCAGGCCCGCATTGCCGCTGATAGCTGCAATCATCGGCACAAAAGCGAATGCAGCGGTATAAACAAGGGATAAATCTTCGATATCAAATTTGTCGTGGAAAAACATCAGGACCAGAGCTGTTACGCCGGTCCCGATTAAGCAGGGCAAAAGCCATGTCATCCTCACACGTGCAGCGTGGATGACCGAAACATCATCAAGCTCATCGGCATCGGTACCGGCCATCGCGTATAAGTCCTCCGCGGCTTCTTCCTCTGCGACCTCGATGATACGGTCGGCGGTGATTCGGCCGACGAGTTTGTGGTCTTTATCCAGGACCGGCCCGACTATCAGGTCATTTTTGCTGAATATATTTCGAACTTCCTCCTGGTCGGTATCGATTGTAACGTAAACTGTATCCGGGTCTATTAAATCATTTATCTTTGTGTTTTCCGGCGCGGTCACCAGCAGCCGAAGGCGGACATCTCCAAGGAATCGGCCTGTCTTATCCACGACATAGACAGAAAAGAAATCTTCATCGATCTCGGCGGCGCGGATTTTGTTGATGGCTTCAGCGACGGTTGCGTCCTCGGGTACACTTATTACGACCGGGTCCATAATCCCACCGGCCGAGTCTTCGGAGTAGCTCATCAGTTCTTTAATCTCGGCCGATTCAACCGGAGGAATGCTTTTGAGCAGCTCGGCTCTTTCTTCTTCGGGCAGTTCTGAAAGGATATCGGCCGCATCGTCAGGGTCGAGGTGCGAAACAAGACTGGTTAGCTCCTCGTCGCCGAAAAGCTCGAACAATTCTGCCCTGGTGGCTTCATCGACCTTTTCAAAAACCTCAGCCGACGTCGACTTGTCCAGCACATCGAATACGGTGCGTCTTTGCTCATTATCCAGAAGCTCCACGACCTCGGCAATATGGCTGCTTCTCTGGCTCCTCAGCAGTTCGCCAAGAGCCGACATGTCCCCGGATTCGAGTAAAGGCTCAATCTTTTGCAGTAATTGTTTTCGTTTGTCTGCCATTAAATCGCACCCGTTGCCTGCCCGCCAGCGGCGGGTTCTTTATTATGTTGTTCGTATCATATTCGAGATACGACTCGCGAGATACGAATTCACCCACCTGCTCAACAAAATAACGCAATCTGTTCTGTTAGGCAACAATATTACCTAAAACTTACCACTTTTAATCTATCATGCCGGGCAAAAGGTAAACGTTTGTTTTTTTATTTGAAATTGGGAAGTGTCCGGATAGCATCGCACCTTTGTGCCGGTCGCCGCGATGAGGGCCAATCATACAGACCTGGCCATTTGTCTGTCCTTGTCAGCCTGCTGTTTACGCCCACTCGATACCGCCTAATATTACGTTTCCGTGCCCTTATGCGGATCTTTTTTCTGAACAGATTGAATCTACGGCGGGCGAATAATCGTGCAATAAATCAAGATGTGGCCTTTTCCCTTATCTGTTTAGGCTGTCCATGTTCTGATCTCTACCGGTTCCTTAGCTTGACTGTCTTTATTTCAACCGGGGGCGCGCAGCTATCATCAAACTCGGTCGCTGCCGCTAGTCCCTCGCGCGCTATTTGCTCGGCGGATCGTAATCTGTTATAAACCGCTCTCATTGCGCCCAAAGCGAACTCGCCGCCACTACCAAAGGCCCAGAACTTGGTATAGGAATGAACCAACCTGAGCCTATAAAGACCGAAGATACCCCAGGGATTAGCAATGAGGCAGCTCAGCCTTAGTGACTCGAACGCATCATCATCATCTTGGTAAACGCGAAGGAAATACTTATCTTTTAACACACGTTGCATCTTCCGTGCCTCTTCAAAGATGCTCTTCGGACTACTAAGCACAGGGTTCTTCATAAGGCTCGAAAAGTAGCTTGAAAGAACTAAGTTGCCTGAAGCAGGACCTACTGGTACGATATAACTCGTTCCCACACGCAGGATCTTCGAATGGTTCTCTATGTAGTCGGCTGTCTCTCTTGTAAAGGCATGTCGCGTCAGAGTATCACTTCCGATCGCAACGTATTGACCCTTTTTCACTACTACGGCAATGGACATAACTTACTCCTTTATATATTTGACTTTCATAAATTATACTGCGCTCGTTTGTTCTATCAAACGGTTTTCATAAATTAGGGATAGCAACCTATTTACCTGTCCCCGTTTTCCTAAAATGACAATTGACAAAGGGCGACGAAACGCGTTATCTTACAGCAAATTACGAACCGTGATAGAAGTTCGATAATGGATAATATTGGTGCGGGACTGCAAAATAGAAGCCCGTGAAATCCTGGTTTATGAGGAGTCAAATCGTGAGTGATTTAATAAACAGACGACAGTTGTTAGGTGCAGGTGCAGCCGGAGCGGGAGCCGTGTTGCTGGGCACACAGTTGGGCAGCGGACCCGTGACGGCTGGCGAGCGCCGAGAATGGCCGCCCAGGTTACCCTCTGTGAAAATCTACAAGGTTTACGTTGGCAGGACCGGCGGGATTTACCTGTCCAGGCCGGCCGAAGAAATCGACAGGTTCGAGAAATACCTTGCAGGGTTAGAGCGAAGACTCGGCGATGTAAAGTTCGTCGGCGGCGAGCTGGTGCCGCCGGCCGACGTGGCCAAGGTGATTGCCAAACTAAAAAATGCTGACGGCGTCCTTTTGTTTCATCTTTCCGGCCATGGTGGAGGTGCGCCGAAGATGGCGATGGACAAAATCATCGATGAGGGGCTGCCCACCGTGGTGTTCTCGCAGCCGTTCAGCGGGCACGGCTGGATGTATTTTCCGCAGTGGCAGAAGGCCGGCAAAAAGGTCGTTCTGCTGCCGACAAGCTGCTGGAGCGAGCTTGACCAGGTTGTTGCACTGATGCGTGTGGCGCCGCGGCTCAGGCAGACGCGCATCATCGTCGTGCATGGGCCCCGGGGAACAACCGTAGCCTGCTCTGCTGAACAGGTCAGGGAACGGTTGGGCGTCGAGCTAATACCGATTACCGTCGAGGAAACCGTCAAGGCTCACCAGGCGGTCGACCTCAAAGCGGCTGAGGCCGAAGCCGAGCAATACTGGCTCAGCAAGGCCAAGAAAGTAATCGAGCCCTCCACCGAAGAGGTCATCAACTCGGCGCGTTTCTACCTGGCTATGAAGGACCTCATGCTCAAGAAGCGGGCACAGGCCATCACGAGTTCCGGCTGCATGGGGCGGCCGGCCAAGGGCTGCCTGACGTTCAGCAAGCTCAACGACCTTGGACTGGTCGGGGCCTGTGAGGGAGATATGGACTCGACGCTGACAATGCTGATATTCGGTTATGCATTCGGAGTACCCGGCTTTATCACTGACCCGGTCTTCGATACCGCCAGCAATGCGCTGATTCACTTTCACTGCACCTCGGCAACGAAGATGGACGGCCCCGCCGGTGAGCGTTTGCCCTTCACTATTCGGACGCAGAGCGATAGTGAGAGAGGTGTATCGCTGGATGTGGAGATGCCCATCGGACAGGTTGTCACCTGCGCGAAGTTTATCAATCTCGACACGATGCTTATCTCCACCGGCAGGATATTCAAGGTCACCCACGACGAGCTCGGCTGCCGCACCCAGTTTTGGACCGAGGTCGCTGACGCTCGTAAGATGTTTCATAACTGGGGCGCTGGTGTTATCAAAGGTGGACAGCATGGCATAATGACACTGCTTCACCGCGTGGTCTTCTTCGGTGACCGTCTGCAAAACATAAAGAACCTCGGCATTCTGATGGGATTTAAGGTCGTCGAGGAAGGATAACCGACTTGCTGTGCCTGCTGCCTTGGGCAGAAAGCAAGATACTACGGAAATCTATTAGTCTGTGGTATGTGATTAAAGAATTGTCATTCCGCACTTGATGCGGAATCCATACCTTTGTTACATCTGGATTCCTGCTTTCGCAGGAATGACAGATTGTATTATATAAAATTATGACGCCTAAAATCCTGCTTGTAAATCCGCCCATCTACGACTTTGCTGCGTATGATTTCTGGCTGAAACCTTACGGCCTGCTTAGTGTCGCAGGGTATTTGCGCGGCAAGGCTGACTTTAGGCTCTTCGACTATCTTGACCGGTTGGCACCTTTCGTGGCAGAGCAAAAGGGCCTTGAGTCCGACCAATGGGGTCGCGGACGATTCTACTGTGAGCAAGTCCCGAATCCTGCGTGCTTGGAAGCAATTCCGCGGTACTTTCGGCGATTCGGCTTGCCCCGCAATATGTTTAAGGATTTTCTTGCGCGAGAAGGGCCGTTCGATTTTGTCCTTGTCCAGACGACAATGACTTACTGGTATCAAGGACTCGTGGAAGTGATTGAAGATGTTCGTGAGCTTTGGCCGAAAGCCAAAATTATATTAGGCGGTAACTACGTAACGCTTTGCAGCGGCCACGCGCAAAAATTGGGGGCGGATTTCTTGGTGCGAACGAATAATCTGGAGCCACTCTGGCAATACTTGGGAATGAGGGCAGACTTGCAACAGCCGGCTTTGTGGGAGCTTTATGAGAAGCTGAACGTTGGTGTTCTAAAGCTCAGTGACGGCTGTCCTTTTCACTGTACTTACTGCTCGGTGCCGAAGGTTTATGGCAAATTCGAAACCCGGCCGCTGGAACGCTCTTTAGCCGAGTTAGAGCTGTTATGTCGGCTCGGCGTTGAGAATATCGCTTTTTATGATGACGCTTTGCTGTTCGAAGGCCAAAAGGTACTAATTCCATTTTTGAATGAGGTCTTAAAACGCAATATAAAAGTGAACTTCCACAGCCCCAACGCCCTCAACGCCCGCTTTATTACAGCAGAGCTGGCTGAGCTTATGGTTCAAGCGGGCTTTAAGACATTCTATTTAGGATTTGAAAGCGCCTCTCAACAATGGCAGAAACGCACCGGCTCAAAAGTCTTTTCAGAGGAATTAGCTCAAGCAGTAGATTATCTTATTTCAGCGGGCGTAGAACCTGCAAACATTACGGCGTATCAAATCCTCGGTCATCCTCATATTAATGTTCAGGAACTTGAGGCATCGATGCGTTTTGTCAACAGCCTGGGCATTCGGGGAATGTTAGCGGATTTTTCGCCGATTCCCGGAACGCCCGATGGCGAATATTGCCGACACTGGGTCGATATGGATGAACCTTTGATGCACAACAAGACCGCCTTTCCAATCATCCTGCTGGGCTTCGATGAGACAAACCACCTCAAAGACCACCAGCGAAAACTCAATCGGTCACTTCCGAATACCTGTGTGCATTGATTTCTAATAGTAGAATTGGTATATTCAGTTCTGAATGTAGCCAGCAAAAAAAGATAACTCTTCAAAGTAATGATTACCTATTGAGATATGTGATAATAGATGATTACAGGAGATTTGAAGAAAGATGGATTACGATAAAATTATTGAGCAATTGATTTCAGAATTTGAACTTGACTCCAAGATTGGAAGGAAAAAGGCCTACCAGAAATGTATCGAATACGCCGACCTGAATTTGGATGACACTTCGGACTATAATCCATTTGTCACCAGAGCATCGGAGATGCTGGGGCAAGAAAAAATACACAAGGATATAGCCAGAAGGACTGTCGAGGAATCAGGAGACGAGAAGTTACATCTGACCTATTCAAAAGAAACCGGACCTGTATTGACTGGAAATGCTTCGGGACTGTCGTACTTATCTCGCGTTATCAAGAATTTATAAGAAGCAAAAATAAATAGTGAGCATTCTCATTTCTATTATGGCGAGCCACCTTTATATGGAAATTCATATCCCCTGATTGTATATCTTGAAGACGATGATTGGTTTGTAAAACATGCCCAAGATGACAAAAAGGAAGGAAGGAATGGCACAACAAAGTACAAGTGTAGAGATATTGATGTTGACAAGATAGTAGCGTTTTTGATTTGTGGTAGAGTGCCTCCCGATTTTATGATGACTCCCAATAAGATATATAAGGTTTCTTCTTGTCAGAAGTATAAGGAACAGGATGTTTGG
>CAYGBH010000226.1:0-6811 GCA_964348055.1 uncultured Pirellulales bacterium | reverse complement strand
TCAAGATGGCCATCAATACAGCTATGATAGCGATTACCACCAAAAGTTCTATTAATGTAAATCCTTCTCTTCCACGCATAAGTACACCTTTCATTTCTTTTTCCTCGCCCAAAAAATAAGTTTTTCAAAAAACTGGTCGGCAGGAAAGTCCGGCAAGAAGGGATTGGCCTTTTCTGCGCGATGCTTATTTTTAGTAGTCCTTGAAAGGTCTTATCCATTCCGGCCAATCGCCCGGCTGGACACCGCCGGCTTGGGTCTGGGGACCCGCTGTGTCAAATTTCTTGTGCCACTTTAGCGTCCACAATTTCTTCAGCCCGACCTTTCTCGCCGAGCCATCCGCGAATGCGCAGCCTACGAATCCATCATGCCGATTTATGCAGCATCGTGCCATATCGTTGTCGGTCCAGGCAGCGAACTCGTACTCGGCAGGCGTATTATTTTCATATGGCCACAGGTCGAAACGCAGGGCGTCTATGAACAGTGGCACAGTGTTTGGTTGAGTAACATTAATTGTCCTCCAGGCGGTCGCGCGCCTTGTTTCAGAAGTGAGTGGTCTGGTAAGGAAATGAGCGTTAAGACCGTAGCTTCCGGCCATGCCGTTTGGACCAGCCTGGTACCCTTCGTAGGAATTTTTATAGATGCCCCAGGCGTGGAAGACATTAAGCGTGGCTGCGGTAACACCATTTTCGTCAATTATAGGTTTCTTGGCAGTCGGGCAGAACCACGTTTTATTCTGTTTCCAATCCTTAAGCCGTTCTTCAAGTTGCCAAGGCCAGTACCAACCCTTTTCACCGATGCCAGACCAGAGTTTGCCGTTATTGTCTTGCGCATACATTGTACAGACCAGAGTCCACTGCTTTAGGTTCGTCATGCATCCTATTGTTCCGGCTTGTTCTCTCACTCGCTTCAGGGCCGGCATCAATATCGCCATCAGTAACGCAATAATGGCGATTACGACCAAAAGCTCTATTAAGGTAAAGCCGTTTCGTTTGCCCATTACGTTTGCCCTTCTCTTTTAAAGAAAGATAATGAGCTTCGCCGGTATGATTTTCTGCCATAATTATAACACGTTCGCGCTTGGTTATGCAAGTCAACAAATAGTAAAGCCCCTGCGCTGCAGAGGGAGAGGAAAAGCGAGATATCACACAGGAGCTTGATGGCTCAATTGATACTGTAATTATAGTTTATGTGACTGGCGAAGTCAATTATTTGAGCCCATCGTCTTGTGGTAGACATAGCCAACCAACGAATGGAATCGGCCACCTATGAAGCTCAAAGTCAAATACTAAAATCCCTGTTGCCACAAATTTCTTTTGAAGCATCCTTTTATAAGGGATGCGCAGCGGCCATTGAAACCGGGGCTAAATTGTCACATCTTCATAACCCACTTATAATCAGGGGCTTATGGATAGGTTATTTCTGCTGAATTGGCAGATAACGGGTCGTCAAGTTGTATCAGGATTATAGGCGCAAACTCGGCAGACTTGGCCATTATGAAAGCATAATATTTGTACCATACTACTTCAGTAAAAGCACGTCGCCTTCGTCCAGCCTGGGCAATTCCACGACGACGGAGTCACCCGATTCAGTGAACTTTAAGCTCTGTCGGAGCATACAGGAAACGACTTCCTTCGTGTCTTCGGTGGCTCGAATTTTGATTTGAAGACCGTTTACCGGCAGGTGTTTGACAATCGTAGATCGACGACCCGAAGCGTCTTCTTTGAGTTCTGCTACGCCATATGCCCAGTTGGCCAGAGTCACGGCGCGCAGGCCGTTTACAGCATTTTTCAGGAGAACGCCCTCGACCAGCGGGTCGGAAGGCTCAACAATAGGTTGAGTCAACTCGAGTGCCGGTGCTGCAATAACAAGGCGGCGCACCGGATCAAAATCGCGACGCATATTGAAATCAAGCCGTCGAACCGCAGCGCTGTATTCCAAGCCCGGAAAGAATCCGACGACATAGACCTGTCCTTTCTCGTAGCTGTGGCAGGTCATTGCGGCAGTGCCGTCGGCAAAACGGGCGAGTATTTCGGTGTCGCTTTCAGGTCTGAGCACTTCTCGTCCGACCACCGGCATAAAGGAGCCTTTAATTACATCGCCCCCTACGATTCTTGCCTCGGAAGGAACGTGGGCCAGCCGATTGCTCGGTTCGTCGTACGACTCGATACTTGTTGCGCCGTAAAGACTGACGCGGTACCACATTTCCGGTTTGGCACGAGCTTGAAGCCCAAGCGCGGGTCGAAGTGCGGTCAACGATTGGTTGGCCTCGTCTCGAACCAGTCCCCATCCGCTCGTGTAGAGTGTCCCGCCGTCTTGAACATATTTTATTAGTCCCTGGGCTGCCTTTTCAGTGATGTGTGATCCGCTAACGTAAATGATCTTGTATTGAGCAAGGTCTTCTTCGGCCAGTATAACCTCGTCGATCGGATCAACGGGAATGTGGGCGTGCTGGAGTGCCGAATAAACCCACTTTGCGTTCTCCCAGGCAGCTATCAAATGAGGTGGATTGCCACTGAGGTTCATCCATCGTTGGGTTGTCTCCGGCTTGACCACCGCGACTTTGGCCGGAACAGGCCAGCGGGATCCGTAAAGGGCCTCTTCCGCAACACCGAGCAAGTGTGCGGCCTTGCTGGTCAGTTGCAGCGTGTCCGGATTTTGGGAGAAGCTATCTCCCTTCTTATAGTCCGGTCCATACGTGTACCAATAGAGCATCGTATTACCCCGGCTGACAGCAGAAAGCATTCGCTGCACGGGCGCGCCGCGGTGAGGTTTGATGTAGATACCCCGGGCCAGATGCATCTTTGTCCCCACCACACGTTGCACGTCACAGAGATAGCTGTCCCAACCCCAGATGCGGGGCCCACGGTTAGAGGTTTCGTAAACGATCGCATTGTCTGCCAGCCGATAGAAGTCGAAAAAATCGAGGCTGTGCCCTTTCATTAAAAACGTGTTACCGCGAAGCGCATACGAGTAAATCCAGGGCTGACGTGCTTGCGGACTATCCGGATCGCCCTTACGAGCCAGAGCTATTCGCTTCGCTTCGTTGGCTCGGGCAAAAGCCTTTTTAAGATGGGTGAACATCATTGCCGTGACATAGTTGTTGAAATCCCGCGTATAATAGGCCGCCAGCGCCAGGCCGCGGTCGCGCAGCCACGGCCTATCGCTCTCGGAGTCCCATACATTCAGGGGGCGAACGCCGGACCAATCTGATGCCCCAAAATCCGAAGGCTTAAGCCCTTTGCGTTTGAGCCACTCCTGAAATCCTCGGATACAGCGAGGACAAACGGATAAGTGGGCCTTTTTCTCACGAGATCCATCAATCACCGTTCCGATTTCATCGACCGTCAGTCCCCAGACTTCTTCCACCGGAAGTGAAAGCACGTCTTTGAGCGATTCCTTCACCAGCTGTCGAGTCCGGGCGGCTACATTTTCACTAAACGGGCATCCTGCCTGAGGGTCTTCATTACGTCCCGGGCGATACCTGTCTACGGGAAATCCCATGATATGGGCAATCATCGCACGATTCCACTTCTTCGCCTCCGGGCCGCCTTTTTGAAGCATCTTCAGGACGAAGTCCGGCCCACCACGAAACCCATTGACACCCAACTGGCGAAGACTGCGCAGTTCGGCGCCGGTGACCGCACGGTCGGTCGTACGAATCCCATAACCCGAACCAGCGCCGTATCCTCCCACATTGTTTATGATAGCGTATTTCCTGGGTAGGGGCCAATTTGCCCAGGGCAAATTTTCCAGAGACTTCGCTCGACGTCGAGCGTAGCCCAACACGTCGGTCAGCTCCTCGACGAACTCAGGCGAATTTGGCTCGACACCTTCAACTAAATGGTAAACCGGAATCATAATCGTCGCCGTACCCCCGTCGGGGCCTTCCGCGGTAAACGTCTTGATTACTTCGTTGCCGAAACGAAACTCGAATTCGAAAGCGACGTCGGTCGAGTATCCACCGCGCCTGCCAGTAGTTCGATCCAATATCTTACCAGGATTACCTGCTGTGATTGTAAGAAAGAACTTCTCGGAGAATCGCTCAGCCAAAGAGACTAGCGGCACCGGTGCCGACCACTGGCCCACTGACAGCGTGTGAGCTTCGACAGGCGCATCCGCTGGGACGCCCACTTTCGGAAAGACCCCGCGGTAGACTTTTCCGCCTTGTCCTTCTCCACCGTGGCGCCATTTGATGAGAGTCGGTTCCTCGGGTGTAATGCCTTTGAGCCTGACTCGAACGGTCAGATTGTCTGGTACCCGAAATGATAGTGATCGGCTAATGGGAATGTCGATCTGCTCTGTATCTTGCTGCGAGAAACCGCATATCGCAGACGCGAGCAGGGCAACACTTGACAGGATTGTTGTGAGTTTGACACCTCTGATTTGGCTGCTCTTCTCACTCATCGCAAATCACTCCTTGATTGACAAATCTACCACTCATGTTATGACCTCCCGCATGCTGAGCCGTCGTCTCACAGCAGCACGATGGTTGGGTAAGACTTGTTGCCCTATATTATAGCGACAGATGTGAATTTTTGCAATTAGAACCAGAGCGACATTAAGCAAATCAGAGATACGGCTGCAGCTTTGTGCACCCACTCTGGGGCTGGTTGGCTGGTGGGACCGGTCCGATTGCCATGCGCGTTAATGCTACATCAGTACCAATAGACATTCATTCCATCTCTTGAACACTCGTCTCTGGGTACGCCGTTATCTGCTGCTTTTCGCACAACGTCATCTCACGACAGCTCGCAAGGTGCTACCAACTGCTCATGCACAAGATAGTCCCATTCTTCAAAGACAGGTACAGCCGACCGCCTGTTGCGATCATACCATCCCAAACCGGAATTGCGGCGATTTCGTGTTCTGACGGCTTCTGGCCTGTATCTGTAGAGATTACCCAGAGTGACGCTCCCTGTTTGTCACTGGCTGGCTGTGCTTTCCCTAGACCAGCTTGCCTTAATTTACATTTTTAACCGCTATTACCATCTCCATGCAAAACATTTATCTCAACTGTAGTGACTCATCCATATAAATCAAAAGGACTTCCTCCGATCAAAATAAAGCATCGGAGGGGAGGACGTTCTCTTCCAGCTACATGGATTTTTACGATCGTGCCAAAAAAAACGGTTTTTGCCTATTCTTTGTAATGAAAAATATTCGGAAGCGTCTATAATATAACGAGGTTAGTGAAGAATCAGGTACTGAAAATGGCATTGGTGCGAAATTTGAAATCCAGGTTTGTCAGCTTGTTTCTAAGCATTGTGATCTTATTGAGCGCATGGGTTCCTCTTATCCGGGCGCAGGAGCAGAATCCAGCCATGGGTGAACTGAAGCTGGAGGGCAAATATATCGACCGGCTGGTTCTGCAACATAAGGATGGTAACAGGGAGCAACTTAACCGGCCAGAGGAAACCGTAAAGTTGCCAGCGGGGGAGTATCGATTGCGAGAGGTTTATCTGAAAGGTGGATACATTTGTTATGCCTGGCGAGACTCGAAGATTCATTTGACAACAGTGACAGCAGACAAGCCGGCGGTGCTTAAGGTTGGTGCTCCTCTCAAGCAAGTAGTAAAGGCACAACGGCGGGGCAAGATTTTGGCGCTGAATTATGAACTTCTCGGTGTGGGCGGGGAAAAATATACCGGTGGAGACAGAAGCAAGCCGCCCACTTTTACCGTTTATAAGGGGGACAAAGAAATTGCCTCAGGCAAATTTGAGTTTGGCTGAGGCGGCACCTGCTCGTACTCGTGGCGAGTACCTTCAATGGCTTTCGGCGAATTGAAGATTGTCCCTTCTGCGGACATCGGTGAACTGGGCCCGGAAGAAGGCACCGCGGTAGTTTATCACTGGAAGTGGTACTACAGTGTCCCAGCCTTGTTATTGTGGGCAGTTTTGGTGCTTGCGATAGTGCTGGTAAAAGCTAACCGCAATCCTCATGCATTGCTTATTCTTGTGCCTTTGTTGATAGTAAATCTGTTGTGGTTTGGGTTTCTAAAGCTTTTCCACTTTGCATCCGTTACCAGGGTGCAATTTGACTCGCTTTTTGCTTCATACACAGTGGGCATTACCGTACTGTGGCTGCTCGCTCACAAGCTCGGCAATCGCAACAGGTTTGTTACGTTCCTTTTGGCCTTAGTTGTTATGACTGTGGTGAGCCTTGTTGGGGCCATATCTTATAACATGAGTTTCTCCGATGAAACAACCCAGGTTTCGTTTTTACTGGTTGTATTGGCATTTACGATGCTGTTTGGTTTTGTCTTAGCCGCTTGGCGGTGTCGAAAACGCTATAGTGGTCTGCGTTTTATGTTATGTTTGGGTGTTTGGACTATAGCGGTGGGTATTGTGAGTTTGCTGAGCTTCTTTGTAATTGCAGTAGTTATATGGAGCCTTGCAGGAGGTAGCTTACCGCCTTATTCGATACTGATTCAAGTTTTTATTGTAGGCCTGATATTTGGGGTCTGTTTATATGTGATTGTATTTCCATATATGATTTTGGCGTTGCGCAGTTCTTTTTTCCGTGAGCGATTTTATGCGTGTTTACGTCTGAAGTCGATGCCCACAACTGTAGCTCAGGCCGATGTAGACCAGGTTGGCGAGCAAAGCCAGGACCCGAAAACGTCCGAAAACAGTGGTTCTGTCTGAAGTTGGTGGCATAAATTCTAAAAAAGCTAAAGGCGGCACAGGTTCCTAATAAAGGGGATGACAGTAGGAGCATCACCGCATCGGGGGTAATTACTCCTTGAAGGTTCAGAAATGGTGTGAGACTTGAATGTTTTGTGTGCCTGTCGCTGACCAGCTACAGCCGAGGG
>CAYGBH010000225.1:0-6873 GCA_964348055.1 uncultured Pirellulales bacterium | reverse complement strand
ACAATCGCGATGACCACTTTCCACCGGTTCTTCCGCGCAAACTGTCCCGACGCCGCTGCAATCTGTTTTGCAACCTCCAGCGTCAAAGCTTTCTTCGTAGCCAGCTCAGCCACCGGAGCGGCTTCGCAGACCAGCAATACCAGCAGCACAGTACACCATAGCTGTTTCATTCGCATCATCATCTTTATCTCCTTGCAAAGAGTTAATAAAAGGTTTCTGCAAAAAACGTCGAGCCTACACGGCCCTACTCTGTCAGCTGCTTCTGTTCTGCTTGTACCAGTATTGATTCACCGATATCTTTCTCGATCAACCATACTCCTTTTTTTATCCACTCATACCAGCGGCTTTCTGCTCTCCTTCTTCTGTTTCGATTTCTCCAATGCTTAGTGAGATCCATATCGTTTCTTGCCACTGTT
This sequence comes from uncultured Pirellulales bacterium, assembly GCA_964348055.1. Lineage (GTDB taxonomy): Bacteria > Planctomycetota > Phycisphaerae > Sedimentisphaerales > Anaerobacaceae > JAUXAL01. The sequence goes on along the minus strand of CAYGBH010000225.1, from coordinate 6,457 downwards.
TTCCTCGTTGCAAAGATCATGGTCTCTCCCAATCCGGCACTCTTTACGATACTTGTTTGATATGGCAAATAGTATTCTAACCCTCCGGGGCACGGTTTATTATGCCCACCTTCCCTGCTCACAATCATGCTGACCCCGCTGGCGGACGAACTCGGATTCGATAATCCTGATGGATAAGCGGGGTTTACAACCGCTCCATATTTCGCGTACATCAACATAAGTAGATTTCCTTGTTTTCTGAGGATAGTCGTATCTGCTGATGAATCTGCATCGTAGCTTATATGAAAGTGCAAGTACATGCCCCGATTCGCCGCAAGATCGCCTATCTCAATCCATCCTGCGTCGCCTCCAACCGTTACAATTGAGTGCACCCCTTTCAATTTGAACCACATTGTCTTCGTACTTAAACCTGCTCTAAATATATCACTCCGGGTCGTCATCAGCTGCGCATATCGTGTCTTGATGCTCCCGTCATCTCCTATCACAAAGGCACAATTCCTCCTGTGACCATTGACAAAATATGGCATGCCTACTATCACATATATGCTTTTGCTTTTTGCTTCATTCCGGATTTGACTCAAGGCACTATCCAGTGCAGATTGACTTGCAGCTAATATGTCATCTTTCCTGTATCCTGTCACTGCCAGCTCTGGAAACACGACAATATCTGCAGTGTGATCAGCGGCCTGCCGAATATAGCTCTTTATTCTCCTTAAATTGTCATTCATGTTTCTTGAGCACGCAATTTGTGCCGCTGCTATCTTTATGTTGCGTTCTGCGGAGGAATAGGGCGTAATATCTGGGATTGGATCCACATCCTCTCCTTCCAGCAGTCTCTTGCCCATGTCCCAGAAGGGTTTGAATATCGGATGGTTCCTTCTTCTTTCAGCTTCTTTTCTGGTTGCCTGAGTAACATTTATCTTTTCTATGATAACAACATCTTTTTCATATGTACGGCTTGCCTGAATTGACCCATCAGGCCTGATAATCGCACTGCCCCCTCCCCAGGGGGAATGACCCATGAAATCTGTATCGTCATGCACCGGATTACAGACTATCACAAAGGCATTGTTCCTCACGGCCCACGGCCTATAACGGATCCATCGCAAATCGGGCCTGCCGTCATCACCTCCATGACCGCCAGATGTATCGATGATTATTTGTGAACCTTGCACCAAACAAGGTAAATCTGAATGCTCTAAATAACCTCGGTCAGAACATACTAATATATTACACGAAACGCCATTAACATAGAACCGCTGAGGTACTTCTGTATTCTTCTGGTAGGAAATCAGTATATTCCCTTGAGGATCGTATACAATACCTCTGTTGTGATAAGAACCTGTATTTTCGCGCTTGGACTGGGTACAGAATACAACATATATGTTCTCTGAATTCGCCTTGCGACCGATCTGGGCGATTGCTGCATCAATATCGGCCCTCGTCGGGTTATCAACAGCTATCTCGGACAAATAAAGAGCGTTTTCCGGGAAAATCACCAATCGACATCCGCTCTTCTTCGCTTGGCTAATGAAATCCAGCAGCTTATCTCGGTTTTGGCTTAGGGTGTTCTCAATAACAGTTTGTACTACGCCAACTTTGAGCTCCTTTGTGTATCCCCCGCCCAGAGCTGGGCGGGGTGCCCCTATCAGCAAGAACACGGTGACCAATGCTACTCTGCGAAGTAGCTCGCTACAAAGCACAAGCAGATATCGATGTCTGATCATAGCATTTCCCTTAGTTTAACTCATGATTCCCACTTCTTTACGCCCCGCCCGTCGAACCCGGGACGGGCGGGGTTCATCGGTCAGATTCCTCATTCGCAATCCAACCAATTCTCTTGTAGCCCCTCTGGTTTTTCAACATCGACAAACGCATTATGCTATCGGTAAAATCAGAGCTAACAGGAACGAGACAACGACGCCTGCGAAACCGACTATAGCCAGCAACGGTGTCCAGGATTTGAGTCCTTCAGCTTCGGTCAGGCCGGTCATTTTTACGAATATCCAGAATCCACTGTCGTTCATCCACGAACCTATCATCGAGCCGCCTCCTATGGCGGCAGCCAGATAGACAGGATGATAACCCAACGTTTCTGTCGATGTGACCATTGCGGCAATCATCGCTGACGATGTTATCATCGCGACGGTGCAAGAGCCCTGAGCTATCTTCATCAGCGAAGCGATAAGGGCACCCAAGACCAACAGCATCATACCGCTTGCCGGTTGGCCGCTATCGCCCTTAAATAAGTTTTCGATCGCTGGGCCTATCTGGGCGGCTTTAAGCATTGCACCAAATGCGCCACCTGCTGCGGTGATGAGGATGATCACACCGCCGCTCATCAGTGACACTTCGACAACACTCGCCAATTGCGCCTTCGTTAGAGTACGTTTGCTCTTGAGCATCCACATAGCAATTGCAGCCGACATAAGCATCGCCAAATTGACATCACCCAATAAGGCGGTTATGCCAGCGGCCCGGCTTATGCCCGAGTCCTCAGCGGTACCCTCGGCCAGCGCACTGACAATTGTATTGGTCGAGACCAGCAGCACAGGTAGAATAATCGGCAAAAGTGATACAAATAGGCCCGGCAACTTATGGTCTTCGAGCGGTTCGGGCTCAGATAGCCCACCGCCGAGCGGCCTCATTTGTATATTCATTCGCCGGTCCACGAACCCCGAGAAGAACATCCCGACAACGGCAGCAGGAAGCGCTACCAATGCACCAACCATAATCATAACGCCGATATCAATGCCAAGGGTGTCGGCCATGATGAGCGGCCCGGGAGTCGGCGGGACAAGGGAGTGGGTAATCACGCCGCCAGCCGCAATGGCCATCGCGTATTTCAGGTAATGTTTTTTTGTCCGTCGGTGCATGGACCGCGCCAGCGGCACGAGCAGATAGAAAACTGTGTCGAAGAACACCGGGACTGAAAGCACAAAACCGCTGGCCATAAGCGCTGTGGAGCTGCGTTTTTCCCCAAGCAGTGACAGGAAGCCTCTGACGATGCGATCCGCTGCACCGCTGTCCATCATGCATCGGCCAATCACAACCGCCAGTGCTATCACGATGCCGATTCCAGCCGCTGTTTTTCCAAATTCTGTTGCCACCCGGCTAATCTTCCCAGCCAGGTCTCCAGGAGCCAGAAGACTAACCACTATAGCTGAGGTAATCAACGCTATAAAAGCGTTCATCTTCAACACCGTAATCACAAGTATGACGGTCAGTATGCCGATTACAAGAATTGTTAGTGGGTGCAGACTGAACATAATAATGTTTTTAACGTGGTTATCAGGTTATCAGGACATCTGGTAGTGCTTATCAGGTTACCAGGATATCAGGTTAACTTTGTTTTTTCCTGTTATCCGGATTGCCTGATAACCTGCACCCTGATTTGCTGATTTGCTGATATCCATATTTTAGGCACTTTAGGCACTCCAAACTTTAGGTATTTTCAAGGTATTTTTGACCGAGCATTGCAGCTCCCTTCATAGATGACTGCTCGTTATAGACATATTCACAGTCCCTCATCCATTTTGATTTTGCCCGCATCAAAGCGGGATTTGTCGCGCCCCCCGTCACGTGGATAACATCTTGAAGCCGAACGTTCCTTCCAATTTCTTCAAGGTGCGCTTTCTGATATTCGCATAGTCCTCTGACAATCCCAGCCAGTATTTCCTCACGGGTGGTCTGCTGAGTTAATCCCAACAATTGAGCCTTAAGCGGGTTCTGGCTGTAACGCGAACCCATAAGATACGGTACATAGGTCAAACCACTTTCACAATCGAGCCAGCTCTCGATCGCCTGCGGAAGGAACTGGTTGTAAAACTCCTCAGTACTCAATTCGCTGCAGAACAAACTTTTGTACCAGTCCAGTGCCTTTCCTCCGGCATTCATAACATGCAAGGTGAGCCATCGATTTGGTAGCACGTGAGAGCGGATGTTGTAATTAGCAGAGGCCAGACATTTATCAAGGCATACGAGATTGATTTCACAGGTGCCGTTTACGTTAATGATGTCCCCCGGTTCGTTGATTCCCACCGAATAGGCAGCCAGCACCGCATCATTTCCGCCGATTAGTACAGGTGGCTCCTTTCTAAAGCCCAATTCCTGCGCTAGTGACTTGTTTATTCGGCCGACACTCTCATATGCCGGGATTATTTGCGGAAGTTGGTTAAGTGAGAGGCCAAAGGTTACGGCAATATCCTCATTCCAAGCCAAGTCGTTGCGAACCGTATTGTACAGAGCTGTCAGCGATGCGGACGAGGGGTCGATGGCAAAGCTGCCCGTCAGCCAATGAGCGATGTACGTGTTAGAATGGCCAAACTTGTGTGTTTTACCGAAGATTTCGGGACAATTGTCTTTAATCCAAAGAATACTTGCCAGCGAACAACCGCCCGCGACCGGCATATTCGCTGTGGTTTTTAGAAGGTTCTTCATTCCTATTGTTTTTATGATGAATTTGGCCTGCTTTCGAGAACGCTGGTCAAGCATTAAGATAGCCGGATAAAGCGCCTCCCCATCTTTATCCATGGCCGTCAGTCCGGGTGTAGTCCCGGAAAGGGAAATAACATCGACATCACCGATAAGGTCCTCCATATCTTTGCATCCGTCGGCGAAAGCCCTCTTCCATTTATCTTGTTCGATATCACCAAACAAACCGTCGTTATATATGTTTACCTCGTACTCCTGTGAGAATTGTCTAACCAGACTCAGCGCGTCACCGTCGACCCGCCTACCCAAAGGCTTGTCCGTCGGGCAGGTTCGAAATACGCCCATTTTCGTGCCGGTTGTTCCGATATCTACCCCTAATATCATCATGTTATTATCCTGTACGATAACCCTAAGGACAGGCACATGGGCCCGCCCCTACGTACCACGTTTACGCAGATATAAAACCTTCGTTTATAATTGTCTGCCTGATTTGTTCCTTGGCTTGGTCTGTAAGACATTGCAGTGGGTGACGCGGCTGACCTCCTTTGAACCCTGTTATGTTCATGGCGGCCTTGACGCCCGCCACACCCCAGACCCCTGAAATAGCTTGATTGAGCCGGGCAAGCCTGAAGTGAAGTTCCTTGGCATCATCGTATTTGCCCTGCATAAACAATCGATAAAGTTCACAACATGAACCAGGCAGGACATTTGCCAGCGACACCACGCCCCCGGCAGCTCCCAAATGAAGGGCCGGATAAAAGAAATTGGCAGAGCCGGCAAGAACATTGAAATCTTCGGTTGGGTCGAGGCAAGCGAGAAATTTGGCTGGGCCTGTCGGTGATGAGTCTTTCATGCCCACAATATTCGGATGCCGTGAGAGTTTGAGAACAACTTGTGGTGGTATTTGCATGCCGCCTGTAAAACCAGGCACGTTATAGAGTAATACGGGAATATCAATCGAATCAGCTATTCGCTCATAGTAAAACTGTAGAGTAGCACCATCGATCTGTTTGGCGAAATAGCTCGGAGTGAGGATGCTCACGAAGTCAAAGCCCATCTCAGATGCCAATTTTGACTTCTCGATGGTCTGCTTGGTAGATTCACAGCCAGTTCCGACCATAACCACCTTGTCACTCTTTTCCTTGGCGAAAACTTCCAAAATCTGAATCTGTTCTTTGTCGGTTAGGCTTTTGAACTCTCCATTCGAACCGAGCGCGAAATAACCGGTAAGGTCGGTTTTGCTGAGTTTTCGTAAGTTAAACCGCAAGTCATCGAGCGAGAGTTCATCAGAGCGAAACGGCGTAACCACCGGAGTGAAAACCCCAAAAAGCTTGTTCTTGTTTTGTCCCATAGTACTATTCCTGTCAAAAAAGGAACCTCACAGTATAATAATCTTGCGTCACTTCGACAATGCTTGCCTGCCGGCTTTTAATGTCTCGACGATTGCATCGACGTCAAACACACAACCGCCCCGGGTACCCCCGCCAATCTCCTGCAAGGCAGCCCACAAGCGCGTATCAGCCGGCAGATCAGGGCGAGGCGCCAAGTCAGACCGCAATGGGCGCTGGGCCAATATTCGTGTACCGAGCTCCGCGCTTCGCTGATTCGCCGGAGAATTAGCCTCTCCAATCAAATCGACACTTCCTTCCATATTATTACAATCAACGGTAATTTGAATAATATCTCCATCCAAAACCTTTCCAATCGCCCCCCCTGCCAGTGCCTCCGGTGCAACGTGCCCAATACATGCGCCAGTACTAACGCCACTGAACCGCCCATCGGTAATGACCGCAACATCCTTTCCCCAGGAAAGATGTTTCAGCGCCCCAGTCACTTCCAGTATTTCCTCCATTCCGCTTCCCATCGGACCTGCACAAATAAGCACGATGACATCACCAGGCTGAATATCTCCCGCTTTTATGGCCCGGATAGCGCCGGGCTCACCTATGAACACACGAGCAGGGCCAATCTTGTGATACAAACCATTAGCATCCAACAGCGATGGATCAATGGCAGTGCTCTT
>CAYGBH010000224.1:0-6890 GCA_964348055.1 uncultured Pirellulales bacterium | reverse complement strand
CCGAAGCGAAATTGTAAAAGAAAGTATCGGGCCCCAGCTTCAAAATACTTCTGCATAGGTCTTCTGCCATTTTGTATTGTCTGTTTAGATAGAATACCTCTGCAAGTACGAACATAATGTTTGTTCTCGATGGTTTTTCACCCGTTAGTTCTTCGGTGACTTTGATAGTGTTTTCCTTGAAAAGACGGGTTGCCTCTTCAACCCGACCGGCTTTAACAGCAGCATGGGCTCTTACAACGAACTGTGGTAGGTTTTTTGGGTTCCCGCCTTGCGGGGTCCCTCTGGGATCTCCACAGGGTGCCCGGGGGCGGGGCCGTTTAAACAAAGGAGTTTTTTTCTTCTTTTCTTTACGGCGGCGAGAACGGTGCAATCTCCTTTTCTGACTCATTTGGCTCCTTTCAAACAAGCCAAAATTAATCCTTAAATTTCACAAAAACTGGAAGTAAAAGCTTTTTAGTGTTTATATGTTCTGTATTTCGGTTCATGGTCTTTTTCCCGTTCGAAGCGGCGTGTGCCCTGCGAGTAGACGGTTATCATATTGGCACCTATGCAAGCGGCGTTGTGAAAGATACCGGGCGGGATGGTGATATCACCGCTTAATTCTTCCGACAGTTTTTCAGGCACTAATAACGGCCTCTTTCAATCATTGTATCGGCCAATAACCATGACGCTTTTTGCTACCTCTGGCAAGCACTTTTCCACATCCCACGAAAGGGTCAGCCTGTGGAAGATTGCTTTTGCTGTTAGAGATTCTTCAGTAGTCCTTAAACTTCCTCATCCACTCCGGCCAGTCACCCGGCTGACACCCCCCTGCCGTTGTCCAGGGACCAGTGGTATCGTACAGTCGATGCCACTTGAATTTCCACAGCTCCTTAAGTCCGACCTTTCTGACGGACCAATCCATAAAAAGACAGTTCACAAAGCCATCGTGTCGGTTTAAACAGTAACGTAACATACGCCCGCCGGCACCTTGATCCCACCCCTGGCCGTCAAATGCTGGAGGATCATCCATCGAGTCCACGACACCATTATAGCGCTGGGCCCCCAGGAACAAGGGCACGTACGCGGCCCCCGCCACATTCGGCGTGCGCCAATACCAGGATGCTTCCCCGCGAGGTTCCGTGCCTGGCGGTGGATCAATACAATAGCCGTTGATCCCGTAACTTCCCTTCATTGGCTTGGGCCAGTGACTCCTGCTACTGCTGTTCGCCATATAGCCCCAGGCCATGGTCACACCGACGTTCGTTCCGTAGGCGCCCGTACTGACACCATTCTCGTCAACCCACGGCTTCGTCGCGTTCGGACAACAGGTAAACTCATCATCCCATTTATAGTAGTCCCCAAGTGCGCTGACCCACCGATTGGCGGGATTGACCCCATGGCCCATCATGAATCGGCCATCATAGTCTTCGGTGTACATCGCAAAGTACAAGCTCCATTGTTTGAGCCTGTTCAGGCACGCAACGCTTTTGCCCTGTTTCTTTACCCGCTGCAGCGCCGGCATCAATATCGCCATTAACAACGCAATGATGGCGATTACCACCAGAAGTTCTATTAACGTAAATGCTTTTCGTTCACGCATAATTGTGTTCTCCATTTCTCTTGCTCGCCCTGTACCGGACTGGTGCAGGGCCTGCACTTGCGTAACAGCGCCTGTGTCTGCATAACCAGACAGGCTCAGGTGAAGAAAGCTTTTCTAAACCAACATTTACCTTCGAAGTCTGATTCATTCTTCAGAGTACCTGCTACGAAGAACGGATGCGTATCATCGTTGACCCTATCTGCTATAATTATAACCGAATCCGCGGCTTAGCACAACCTAGAAATCAGAAGCCAGATGTCAGTTTCCTTTTTTTTCTGTTCCCGGATTTGAGCCGGGCTAACAACCTTTTTCCGCAAAACTTCCCGAAAATCCGTTTTGGGTCCAAACTTGTCTGACGACAGTCAAGATTAGGCGGCCAGCCCTGAAGGGGAGTGGCCATTGTCGTGTATGTGTTGCTTGAATTTTCATTGACGGAAAGGCGACTGATCTGTTATAAATTATACTGGAGTAATCATAAGTCGTATGTCAGATTCTCTGTTCTCTGTCCATGCGTGATATTATGCGAAGAAAAGGATTTACATTAATAGAGCTTTTAGTAGTAATCGCTATTATTGCACTATTAATGGCGATATTGATGCCGGCGTTGCAGCGGGTGAGGAAGCAGGCAAGGGCCGTTGCCTGCCTGTCGAACCTTAAACAATGGGGCGTTATCTTTTCATTGTATACCGACGATCACGATGGAGTCTTTCATATGGGTTTGGATCAGCCGCATCACTGGACTATCACGACCAAGCCATATCGTGGTGATGATGAGACGCTATTCTACTGCCCAAGTGCTACAAGACATATTGACGAAGTCAAGCAGTGGGGCAATAACACGGCCTGGGTCTTTGACAGTGAGGATGAAGACGGCTTATTAGATTACGGCAGCTATGGGACAAACGGTTTTGTGGAGACTAACACCCGGCAGGGTGCGCACAAACACTGGAAGACGAAAAACGTTGCCGGTGCAAGTTACATACCACTGTTTCTGGATGCCAACCGTCTTGATGGCTGGCCGGAAGCGTGGGACGAGCCTCCGGGCTTCGATGGCGAATTCAATTTTAGCCTGGGTAATAACATGAGGCGCTTCTGCATGAACCGGCACGATGGGTTTGTCAATTGCCTTTTTCTGGATTTTACCGTCAGAAAAGTGGGGCTAAAGGAGTTATGGAAGCTTAAGTGGCATCGGGAGTGGACCGAGGATGCGGCCCAAAGAGGCACTCCTGTATGGCCGGACTGGATGAAACATTTCAGAGACTATTGAAATTTTGTCCGCCTCTGTTGGATAAAGCTCGACTTGTTGGGGCGAAGCCAGCTGTAGCCCAATCGGAAATATTAATAGGCCGCTGTCAGAAGTCAGAAGTCGGATTCTCTGTTCTCTGTCTTCTGTTCTAAATGAAGATGATAAACGAGAGCATCCTTTATTTTATCCGCCAGAGGCGGACAAGTTTCAACGGGACGGAGAAGAGATACATCGGGAAAAGTGCTGTAACATCTTTATAGAACAATAGTTAAAACAAGTGTTTGACTGTTGACCGGTCGGTAGGTAGAATTCTGATTTTCGAAAATATGGCTTCACCTCGTACCAATTGACCGCTTGCGGTGGCGACCGGGTCTGACGGCAGGTATAAGTCTTTATCTGAGGTACGATTGATGCGGGGTGAAGCGGGGTAGTCCGCAGTTTTAGGGACTCTTATCGGAGGCCGCCTTACGGCGGGATTGACTATGGCAGGTAAACAAAGAGGTCAAACAGCTGAAATAGGCCAGGCCGTTAGTGGGCAGGCGGATGTTGTTGGCCCGCTAGACGTACGGCGGGCTGGGAAACTGACGTCGGTGCGTAGTATGCCTGAGTCATTGGCTGCTGAGGCGGCGGTCTTAGGCTCAATGATAATTGACCCGGAATGTATCGGACAGGTTATTGAACTTCTCGGCCGAGATGCCTTTTACAGAATCGAGCATCGTTACATATTCGATGCTTTGATTGGGCTTTATGAAAAAAATAAAGGCATCGGCATAGATGCAGTGCTGCTGCACGATGAGCTTGTGAAGCGCAACTGCCTCGACGAGGTTGGCGGAGCCGAGTATATCGCAAAGATTTTAGATTCTGTACCTTCCTCGGCAAATGTGGCCTATTACGCGGGGGTCATCAAAGAAAAAATGCTGCTGCGTGAGCTTATTGCCGCTGCCGGTGAAATTTTAGAAGATGCATACAACCAGACCGGCGAAACCCGTGAGGCGCTTGACGAAGCTGAGCGGAGGATATTTGCCGTTACGGATAAAAATATAAGCGGTAGTGCAGCCCGGTTAAAGGATTTGGTTACTCGCGCTTATGAGCTTATAGAGAAGCGAGAGGGCAGCTATGTTACAGGCCTACCGACCGGGTATTATCAACTTGACGAGTGGACCTGTGGTTTGCAGGACGGCGAGATGATAATCATTGCCGGCAGGCCGAGTATGGGAAAGACCTCTCTGGCATTGAATATCGCCGAGCATATCGGCTTAATAGAGAAGATTCCGGTTGCGATATTTTCATTGGAGACCGGAAAGCAGCAGCTGGCTGAAAGATTTTTGTGCAGCATAAGTGCGATTGATGCCCAGAAAGTCAGAAAGGGCACGCTCGATACTGAGCATTACCAGGAGCTGGTTAAAGCCTGCAGCCAATTATCTGAGGCGCCGATTTATATTGATGACACCTCGACGCTGACGCCGCTGGAGCTTCGCGCCAAGGCCAGACGGCTTAAGAGCCTGTACGATATACGGTGCGTTATAGTGGATTACTTGCAGTTGATGCATCTGGGTGCCGGGCGGGTTGAATCGCGCCAGCAGGAAATTACCACAATTTCGAGATATATCAAGGCCTTAGCGAGGGAGCTAAGCATCCCTGTTGTGGTTTTGAGCCAGTTGAATCGGGCTCCGGAAGGCAGAGAAGGCCACAGGCCGAGGATGAGCGACCTGCGAGAGAGCGGCAGTATTGAGCAGGACGCCGATGTCGTAATGCTGCTGCACCGTGACGATTACTACCATCGTGGACAAGAGGATTATGAGCCGAACAATAGGGCGGATCTGATAATCGCCAAACAGCGTAACGGTCCGACAGGAAGCGTGCAGCTGGTTTTCAGAGAGAAATTCACGCGGTTTGAAAATGCCTCTCAGATAGATGACCAATCGGTACCGTTTTAGGGGGCAGCCATTTTGCAATAAGTCGCAAAGTGGGACCCGGGAAGGTAAAAGGTAAAAAGTTGAAAATCAAGAAAGTAAAAGAATTTGCCTTTTGCCTTTTTATTTTTGCTTTGCTTTTTAGTTCGGGCTGCGCATCAGGGCCCGGCCTCTATGTGTCGGGAGACGATAAGACACAGGTACCTGTGATAGACCGCGGCAGGAGGGATGTCATCGAATCGATTGATTTTGTGAACAACCGCACGTATAAAGACAAGGACTTGCAGAAGAAACTGGACTTTAGGGTGGGGGACTACCTGGACCCGGTTCTGGCCGAGGCATACAGAAGAACCATTAGCGAATTTTATCGAAAAAAAGGTTTTGCTTTTGTTCAAGTGACACTGGACAGTGAGAAGTTAAGGAAAGGCCAGGTGATTTACACAATTGACGAGGGGCCAAGGGTCAAAATCGTGTCGGTGAAATTCAGCGGTAATAATGCCATGAAGACCTCGACACTTAGGAGCGCCATAAAGACAGGGACAAAGAAATGGATTGTTTTGCCGAGATACTATGTTGAAGAGGGGCCGGCTGAGGATGTGGCGAGGCTGCAAACTATCTATTATGAAAGGGGCTTTCTCGATTACAGTATAGCAATGAGAAGAGAATTCACCGACGACAGGACCAAAGTGCATATCACTTTCGAAATTGAAGAAGGACAGACCTATACTGTAGGGAAAATTGTTTTTATCGGCAACGAGCACTTTGATGAGGAAACGCTACGGGCAGGCCTGAAATTAACAGAGGGACAAGTCTATAGTGGACGAGTGGCCGATTTGCATGCTGAGCGGATTCTTAAACTTTATCGTGAACAAGGCTTTATCGATGCGAGGGTCGAGCAAGGGCCTCGGTTTGTTGCGGTTCGCGGCCTTGTCAACGTCCAATTTAACATTATTGAGGGCAGGCAGTTTCGAATCGGCCGGGTCGACATAACTGGCAATGAGCAGACGCAGGATAGGGTTATCCGGCGGGTGTTGGACGAGTATGATTTTGCGCCGGGCCGATTGTACAACGCCGATTTAGCGCCAAAACAGGGCGGTGGTAAACTGGAAGAATATGTACAAAGGGGGACTTTGGCCGAGCAGGTAATTATCAACCCTGTCGAGCCAAGCTCCGGCGCGCTTGACCAGAAGGATGTAAACATCAACATAAAAGAGGGTCAGACCGGGTCGATGATGTTCGGCGGTGGTTTCTCAAGCGACAGCGACGTGATAGGACAATTGATTTATCAGCAGCGCAATTTCGATATTAGTGACTGGCCGGACAGCTTTGGCGAATTTATCACCGGCGAGGCTTTCAAAGGCGCAGGGCAAAGTTTGAGGATTGCTGCTGAGCCGGGTATGGAAGTCAGCCAGTATTCGATTACGTTCACAGAGCCATACCTTCGCGACAAACCTATAACCCTCGATGTGGTCGGCTCAAGCTGGGAAAGGTACAGAGAAAGCTATGATGAGCAGAGGACAAAAGGATACGTAGGCTTCGAGAAGCGATATAAAAGCCAATGGCGAAACAGTATCGGCATTAGAGTTGAAAATGTTGACGTTGAAGACCTGAATGCTGATGCACCTCAGGAAATCATTAATGTTAAAGGCAGCAATGCTCTTGCGAGTGTTAAGATTGGTGTCGGAAAAGATTTGACCAATGACAGATTTAACCCGAGTAAAGGATATACTTTTAATGTCGGTTATGAGCAAGTTGCCGGCGACGAGGTTTTCGGAATAGCCAAAGGCAGTTACATATGGTACAAAACGCTTCATGAGGATTTGCTTGAGCGAAAAACTGTTCTGGCGACGAAAGTGCTTTCGGCTACTACGATAAGTGACGCACCGCCTTTTGAAAAGTTCTATGCTGGCGGTACGGGAATTTACGGTATCAGGGGTTTTGAGTATCGCGGCGTAAGCACCAGAGGCTTACAGACAAGTGTTCCCCCGGGCACGGCGAGGCGGTTGGCCCCGGTAGGCAGTGACTGGATACTTTTGGCCAATGCCGAGGTAACAGTACCTTTGGTTGGCGACAGTCTTGCGGCGTTGTTTTTTCTGGACAGCGGAACGATTGATACCGGCAACTATCGGGCCTCAGTAGGGACAGGCGT
>CAYGBH010000223.1:0-6896 GCA_964348055.1 uncultured Pirellulales bacterium | reverse complement strand
GCCTTGTATTTGGTTGAGTTGCAGGCCGAAGCGGTCGAGCTTTTTGTGACCTTCATCATATTGACTATACGCATTTCGAATATGCTTGCCGAGGATATCCCAATTTGAAAGAAAATCTGCAAAAGAAGCATTTAGCGTTTTTAAATTCTGTCGGATTTCGGCGGCCTGCTTTTCAATCTGCAGGCCGTGCAGACCCATCACGACCGTCATAAGGTAGGCGTATAAAAGATTCGGCGATACGGGGATTATCTTTTTATCAAGCGAGTATGCCAAAATATCCTGCGTCTCGCCGGCATATTTGACTATCGTTTCGTAATAGACGTTCTCGGCAGGGATGTACATCATTGCAAAATCAAGCGTGCCCTCAGCAGGCCGAATGTAGTCAGATGCAATCTTGTCGATATGATTGTTTACGTCCTTAAGAAATTGTCTGCGAAGCTTGATTTTTTCTTCTTCAGCTTCGGCTTTTACAACTTTTTCAAAACCCGGCAGGGGAAATTTGGCATCAACGGGCACCGAGAAGTCAGCCAAATGCAAGAGCGCATCGACGGTTTTGCCGTCTTTGAAAGTATATTGGAGCTTGTAGCTATCTTTCGGCAGGATTTGAGAAAGAAGATTTTCCAGCGACCATTCGCCCATTTGGCCGCGGAGTTTGGGTGAGCTCAAGATATCCTGGAGCCGTCTGACTTCGGTGCCAATCTGCATCATCTGCTTGTTTGTGCCCTGCAATTCGCCGATTTGGCTGTTTAGCTGGCTGAGCACCTTCTGGCTGGATTGTAGGCTCTGAGTAAGTGTGTCCTGACCGGCCTGCAGAGATTTCTGCAAACTTTCCGAAGTCCTATCCTGAGCGGCTTTTAGCGCCTCGAGCTGCTGCTGCAACAGGCCGATACCGGCGGCCTGACCGGCAATTTCTCTTCTGCCGGCAAAATTGGATATAATCAGCCAAACCAATAATCCTAAGACGACTAAAATTAAAATGCTGCCTACTACAACTAATATTAATTCCATCTTCGTGTCCTTAAAAAAGCAACTCGATTATAGATTCCAAAATCCAGTTCGTCAAAGACCAATAGTAACCGCTAAATAGGTGTAAATAAACCTTGATATGTAAGTTGGACCTTTGTATCGTCTTGAAGCAAAATAGTAGGAACCGGCCATAGCGTGGCTATCTACGATGGAAAGCATAACATCCGTCATATTCGACTGGGGAGGCGTGCTGATAGACGACCCGGCACCGGGTCTGATGCAGTACTGTGCTAAGGCCCTTGGCGTATCCAAAGAAAACTATATAAAGGCACATAGCAAATTCGCAGCGGATTTCCAAAAGGGTCTTATCAGTGAAGGCACATTCTGGGAGAGAATATGCGGCGAATTAAACATGCCGAAGCCAAAAGCCTACTCATTATGGACCGATGCATTCAAGGCTGCTTACGTACCCAGAGAAGATATGTTTTCTATGGCTGCTTGCCTGCAAGAAAACGGATACAAGACTGCACTTTTATCTAATACCGAAGCGACAGCGATGCAGTACTTTTATACTTTTCAATATAATATGTTCGATGTGTTGGTCTTTTCCTGTGCCGAGGGGACAAGAAAACCCGAGAGGAAAATCTACGAACTTACTATCGAAAAACTCTCTTCGCAACCGGCGCAATCAGTGTTTATAGATGATAAACCAGAGTATATAAACGGGGCAAAAGAAGTTGGGCTAAATACAATTCTTTTTCAAAGTGCCGAACAGGTCAAAAACGAGTTAGCCCGGCTCTGTCTTAAAATAAATTGACCAACAGGAAAAAGTGAGCTTGTCAGGAACCGAATTTTTTGAAGGGTCGGTAGTGGATTTCTTAAAATTTTTAAATAAGGAAAAAATAATTTTGCTTGATGGTGCCATGGGAACCCAATTAGACAGGCGAGGTCTGATGGGCCGTGCCCAGAATAATCTTGATGCTCCGGAGGCTGTGCTGGAGATCCACCGAGAATATGCCCAGTGTGGATGCCATGCTCTAACGGCCAATACATTGACGATGAACCGCATCTATATCGAGACTCACAACGTCGGCGTTTCCGTGCGAGATGTAAATCGAGCAGGAGCCGAACTTGCGAGGCAGGCTGTTGACAAGCATCAATACGTGCTTGGTGATATCAGCTCGACAGGTCAGCTCCTTGAACCGTATGGTACCTATAAGGAATCACAATTTTATGATGCCTTCAGGGAGCAGGCCGAGATTCTGGCGGAAGGCAGAGTGGACGGATTTATCATTGAAACAATGTTTGATCTGCGGGAAGCAATGTGTGCACTTCGTGCGTGCAAGGATAACCTATCGCTGCCCGTGATTGTCTCGATAGCGTTCGCGACCGAGACGAAGGGGGGTAGAACGATGATGGGCAATTCCGCAGAAGATTGCGCCAAGAAAATCACGGATGCCGGTGCAGATGTTGTCGGTGCTAATTGCGGCGACCTTGACCCGGCTCAGATGGCCGTTGTAGTATCCGTACTTCACTCGGCAACGTCACTGCCCATTTTGGCTCAACCGAATGCAGGCAAGCCCAAACTGGTCGGTAACG
Source organism: uncultured Pirellulales bacterium (assembly GCA_964348055.1). Taxonomy (GTDB): domain Bacteria; phylum Planctomycetota; class Phycisphaerae; order Sedimentisphaerales; family Anaerobacaceae; genus JAUXAL01. Next base: position 4,331 of record CAYGBH010000223.1, on the reverse strand, counting down.
AGACAGTATTTGAAATGGCGCCCACACCATTTGCCGAAGGGGTTGCAGAATGCCTGCGTACGGGTGCACGTCTTGTAGGTGGTTGCTGTGGAACAACGCCCGAGCACATTCGCGCTGTGAGTGGTTTATTGGACGAGAACTAAGAAACATTTGGTACCCACAAGGCGAAACGATGGCAAATTATCATCTTGTAATCTTGAAGAAGCCCTATTTGGATGCGATTTTGGAAGGTCGAAAGCAAGTCGAATCGCGCTTTACCAAAACAAGACGGTACGCTTTCGGGAGGGTCTTGCCGGGCGATAAATTATTCTTGAAACTAAGCTCCGGGCCGGTCTGTGCAGTGGCCACCGTCGCAGCGGGCAAAAACTTCGAAAACCTGATGCCGAAACAAATCCTCGAGCTAAAACATCGATACAACCGCTACATCGTGGGTAGCGAAGAATACTGGCGGAGTAAAATGAACTGCAGATTTGGCTTTTTAGTCTGGCTCAAGGATGTGCGAGCCATCGAACCTGTACGAATCCGAAAAAAAGATTGGCGGGCATGGGTGGTTCTGACGGAAAAAGAAAACTTCGGCCTGCTGGAGATAGATGCTGTAAAAAAACGCTGAAATCGAGCTTTATCTGTATTTTTGCGAATTTTTCTTAATAGCTGCAATAAAATGCCTTTCTGAATTCGTCTGTACCCCTGCACAAATCCAGTACGGCAAAACAACAAAAAACCACAGTTTGGAAAGGAGCAAGAGATGTTAAAGAAGATTATGCTGGTCGTTCTGGCGGCGGTTTTATTATTAGCGGCAATTGAAAGCTTAACAGCCCAGCAAAGACCGCAGCGCAGAGGCTTCCGCGGCAGACCAGACAGGGACATACCGACTGCTCAGGAGCAACCGCCTATACCGGCTAATGCGACAGAGAAAGAGGTTTTGAGCGTACTCGAGGATATGAACCTTAACCAGAGTAGAGGGATGATGAACGTCCCGCCGGCAGATGGCAGACTGCTACGGCTTCTAACAGAGGCGGTCGGTGCTAAACATGTTGTCGAGATCGGCACGTCCAACGGATACTCGGGTATCTGGTTTTGTCTGGCCCTGCAGACCACGGGCGGTAAGCTGACTACCCATGAAATCGACGCTCGCCGGGCCTCATTGGCCCGCGAGAACTTCAAACGGGCCGGCGTCGACAAGCTCGTTACGCTTGTCGAGGGAGACGCCCACGAGGAAGTTACGAAGCTCGAAGAGCAGATCGACATTGTTTTCATTGATGCGGACAAGGAAGGCTATATCGACTACCTCAACAAGCTGCTGCCGCTGGTGCGTCCAGGCGGACTTATCCTGGCCCACAATGTAAATATGCGCGGCGGCAGGCAATCCGGTATCCGGGACTACATCAATGCAGTAACCACCAACCCTGAATTAGAGACAGTCTTTTACGAACAGGGCGGTGGAGTAAGCGTGACACTCAAGAAACGTCAGAGCAAATAGTTGAATTGCCACCCGATAAAGTGAAATCCAGGCATCAGATTCGCCGGAACCTGTTATGGGCATAGCTCCCAAAAAAGAACTGTCACTTTTCGATTCAATGTGCATCATTGTCGGCATCATCATCGGCGCCGGCATCTACCAGATGGGTCCCAACATAGCAATAGACGTATCGTGCTATTAGGGCCTGAATCTTTTGACTGGAGTACTGTAAGGACAATGTGAATGCCAAAGGAAGAATTGCGACGAGGATTTGGTCTATCAACTTCTACCTACGTGGTGATTGCCAGCATGGTGGGGACGGGAATTCTGGTCTCGCCCGGATACATGATGGCTTCACTCAAGAACTACCCCGTCATATTTGGGCTTTGGGCCCTTGGCGGATTGCTTGCTCTGTGTGGAGCTCTTTGTGTGGCGGAATTAGCGGCCGCTCTACCACGGGCAGGGGGGGAGTACGTTTATCTTCGCGAAGCATACGGCCCGATGCCCGCCTTTCTATCCGGCTGGACGTCGTTTTTTGTCGGTTTTTCCGCGCCGGTGGCCGTGGTAAGCTATATCGCGGCTTTATACCTTTTGACGCCGTTCGGATTGGCTGAGAAGGAAACGGAACACCTTGTCCAAACCGTTGCCTCGCTCATTATCGTCGCGATCACGCTGCCCAATCTCATTGGTCTTCGTCATTCCGCCTGGACACAGAATCTCACCACCATTCTCAAATTCGGCCTGTTTGTGGGCTTTGTAGTGATGGCATTTCTGTTCGGTGGGGGAAAGTTGGCGAATGTTGCGGCAGGACAGTCGATAGACAAGGTCGAGTTAGGGACCGCAGCTACGCAATTATTCTACGTAATGTTTGCCTACAGCGGCTGGAACGCTGCCACCTATCTGGCCGGCGAGGTTAAGAACCCAACCAGAATCCTCCCGCGGTCGCTGCTGCTGGGCACCGGGCTGGTAGTCGTTTTGTATCTGTCACTCAATCTCGTTTTCGCCTACGCAGTACCTCTCGACGATGTGGGATTTGACAACGCTGAGCGGGTCCCACAGCTCGCGGTAGAAAATTTGTTTGGGCCGAGGGCCTCCAGTGTTTTCTCCGTTGTGTTGGGATTGACCTTCCTGGCTACAGTGAGCGCTTTCATTATTACCGGCCCGCGGATTTACTACGCCATGGCAAGGGACGGATTGTTTCCATCCATAGCTGAGCGTGTCAGCTCAAAGGGTCGGGTTCCTACCTACGCTATGCTCTTGCAGAGTGCCTGCGCGATTTTTATTCTGTTCGTGACGGACTTTCAGAACTTGTACAAGTACGCCTCGGTGGGCTTATCGCTCTTTGCACTGCTTTTTGTCGGTGCTGTGTATGTCCTTCGATGGCGCCTGCCAGATATGGAAAGACCGTTTCGTGTACCCGGATATCCTGTTGTTCCGGCTATCTTCATGGCCGTGATTCTTTTCACGGCTGTATTTGCGTTCATACAGTGGCCAAAACCTTCAGCTTTCAGCCTCGGCAGCATCCTCCTGGGTATCCCGGTCTATTACATTTGGTCGTTGGTTCGCCGTCGACGGGATACATAGCTATGGGCGCCGAGCACAAGACCTTCATCGGACAAGTGGCATCCGCGAACGCCTGTTCGTTTATTGTCTAACCGACGTTCGCGGTTCGGCACGGTGGAAATAAAGCTGAAAGCGTCCAAAACTCAACACAAAAGTTTCAAATATATGAGGTCTATAAAATTTTTATCGAAAACTGCAATAAACGGTCTTTCCGAATCCGTCTGTATATGTGAAAGGCAAAGGTGGCAAAGTAAAAACAAAGCCGGTCTGGAAAACAGTGAAAATGTTAAAGAAAATCACCGCTGAAATCAAAGCTGCAGTTATGTTGATAGTAACTGAAAATCTCACCGCGCTACGAGCTTTTTTCAAAAACATAACAAACTCGGTCTTTAAATCCGTTGGTAAACATCAAGATGCAATATGGCAGAACAAAAAGAGACCATAATTGAGAAAGGAGCAGAAAATGTTAAAGAAGATTGTGTTGAGCATTGCAGCGATCGTCGTGCTGATAGGAGCTGAAAATCTTATCGCCCAGGAAAGAAGAGGCAGCCCTAAAGCAAAGCCAAAACAAAAGCAAGTGCTGCGAGGCCGACAAAGAGCAAGCAGAGAAGCCGTGCGTGAACGTGCCGACCAAGTGCAGCAGCAAAGGGCAAGGAGGGAAGCACGGCGTAAACGTATGGAGAATTTGCGTGATAAGCCACAGCCGATTCGTCCCGGGCAAGATCAGCCTGGGTTACCGCAAGGCGGGGTCTCTGCGCAACCAGGACAGATGTTCGGCAGATGGTTAAATGAGCTAACAGAGGCCTATCGGGCAAACGACAGGGAGAAGATGGGGCAATTGCTCAGGAAGATGCACCAGCTCAGACAAGAATGGCGAGAGATAAGGGGCCGGGGCTTCCAAGGCAGAGGCATACGCAGATGGGGCCGTGGTTGGCAGGGTAGAGGTATTGGCAGAAGGGGTCAAATCTTCCAAGGCAGAGGTATGCTCGGCCGATGGGGCCGAGGTTTCCAGGGCAGAGGTATTGGCAGGCCAGGCCCTGGTATGCCGCCGCCCCCACTTATGGAGAAGCCGCCAATGCCACCCGAAGATGTGGATAGACCAAGCCCGCCGATGCCACCTGAAGATATTCGCAAACCGGGGCCAGATATGCCGCCCAGAGGCATGGGCGGATGGGGTCGAGGCTTCCAACGCAGAGGCATGGGCAGATGGGGCAGGGGTTTTCCAGGCCCGTGGTGTCCATGGCTGAGGTTTCCGAGGCCGGAGACGGATTAGGCGCAAAAGAGATTCTCGACCGACGGTTGAGACAGC
>CAYGBH010000222.1:0-6955 GCA_964348055.1 uncultured Pirellulales bacterium | reverse complement strand
CCAGGTCGGAATCGAATGTCCAGCCTTGATTGCGACTGAGTTTCTCCGAACCCTGCCGACCATGGATGAAATTATGGACCTGTTCGCGGCTTGGCATAAGGAATCGCAGGTATTCTCTGGTACGAGTGGTATCTATGTCGCGGTCGAGCCCATTGGTCTCGGTCGTTATGCAAAATGTCATCGCTGCCCCGGTAGCTTTTAGAAAATCGCGTCTTCGCATACAAAACCTCCTAAGTGAGTGCGCCTATACAGGATTTTCCACACTGATTTTGTCCAGGCATATTATCATGTTCTCGGTTATCATATGCATACTACCTGAATCAGCCGCACAATTCCAGCCTGTTTTGCACACATTTGCTTTCTCTGTCAATCCGGTTTTTTCCTTGAAGGGCATCCCGTCATTCTGACATAAAACGACCTTCGGCAAGGTGAAAGCTGACCGTTGTAGGTGTTGTGGATACGGCCAGTGGGGACAGAGCAATGGCGTGTGACAATCATTTTTCCATCACCACGCTCGCCGAAGTGCCAAGGCTGGCAAGAAGCAGCAGGGTAAAGTCAACTAACAGATATGATCCAACCAGCTTGTATCATCACACATCATGTGGTAGCATTATGGACGATTAACGCCGCAACTGAGTCATGTAGGTTGATATTAATGATTTTGATGAAACATTACTAAAAAAACATAGGACAGAGCACTTGCAAAGGATGTAGCATGATACGAGCAACAATAATTCTCCTACTTTGTTCTGGGCTCGGCTTCTGTACAGCAGGATGCACCAAGAGAGACGTCACAAGCGAAAAGGAGCATTTGACCATTGCAGTCATTCCGAAAGGCACAATTCACGAATTTTGGAAGACTGTCCATGCCGGCGCCGAAATGGCCGGCCAAGAGCTACAGGTTGAGATCCTCTGGAAGGGCTCGCTCAAGGAGGACGACCGTGAGGCTCAAATTTCTGTGGTAGAAAACATCATTGTAAGAAAAGTGAATGGAATTGTATTGGCTCCACTTGATGACGTGGCCTTGCGTCGGCCGGTTGAGCAGGCAATGGGAAATGGCATACCTGTAGTTATCTTTGATTCAGGCTTGCTGGGAAACAATTACATTAGTTATGTCGCAACGGACAACTTCAAGGCTGGGCAGCTTGCCGGTGAATACATGGCGAAACTTCTCAATGGCAGAGGCAAAGTCGCCGTGTTGCGATACGCAGAAGGCTCTTACAGCACAACCAAACGTGAAGACGGTTTTCTCGACAGAATTCGGGGCTTTGAGGGGATCGAGATTGTAAGTTCAAACCAGTACGCTGGAGTGACTACTGAGAGCGCATTGAGGGCGGCTGAGAATTTGCTTTCTCGATTTATCAGCACCGATGGAAGCTTGGAGATCGATGGCATCTTTTGTGCAACAGAGCCGACAACCTTAGGTATTCTGCGCGCACTGCAAGATACAGGCTATGCTGGAAAGGTCAAATTCGTTGGCTTTGATAGTTCCGAAAAAATGATCGCCGCCCTGCGAGCGGGCGAACTGAATGGCTTTGTGGTGCAGAATCCCTTGAAGATTGGTTACTTAGCTGTGAAAACGTTAGTCCAGCACATACGGGGCCAACAAGTGCCCAGGCGAATTGATACGGGATCAGCTTTGGTGACGAAGGAAAACCTGGACCAACCCGAATTTCGTGAATTGCTCAACCCTGATCTAAACAAATGGCTGAACGAATAGATTCCCAAGAAGCACATTTGCGGTAATGCGCTCTGGGTGGATATTTATTCAACAACGTTCAAAACATGTAAGTGGACGTCTCGGCTGAGAACATAGTGGCTCTGTGTGATGACGCTTACGAGTTTAGATTCTATTGATGAGGAAGAAAATGGCAAACGAAGCTTTTGGCGGGGACAAAAAGCTCCCAATGAACTCTTTATTGGCCAGATATGAGCGAAGGCTCATCGACAGCAATGTAGCCCGCTTTCCCGATTGTATAGAAGGTTATCATCTGACGTTGATGACCCTTGCCTGGTCTATTGGCCTGATTGTTTTCGGGTGGCTCGCGAGGAATAATTATTATTGGCTGTGTGGTTCGTCAATGATGCTGTTTTTTCAGTGGTTCACTGATTCCTTTGATGGCGCATTGGGCAGATATAGAGATACCGGTATTCCGAAGTGGGGCTATTACATGGATCACTTTCTGGATTTTGTGTTTATGAGTTCGGCGTTGATAGGTTATTCATTTTTGCTTGATGGCTCAAACAGGCAAATTGTCTACTTTTTAATACCCGTTTCCGGCTGTTTTATGGTAAGTTCATACTTGGCTTTTGGGGCGACTAACGAGTTTAAGATAACATATTTGGGCGCTGGGCCGACGGAGATACGGATATACTTGATTATATTGAATTGCCTCATAATATCGTTTGGCATTGGCTGGGTCGAAAGAATGCTGGTCTATATTCTTATCGTATCGATTGCTGTTCTGTGCATAGTCGTGTATAGAACGCAAAAATACATTTGGAGGATAGATATGGCAGAGAAAAGGGCGAGGAAATCTGGACAGCAAGGTACGGCAAAAGAAGAGTAGCCAGCAGTTTTTTTGCAAACGCGCCGAGGTAGGTACTGCGACCCAGGGGCCCAAGTACTTCCATAAAACTACCCCGGAAGCTACTGGGACCGGTAACAAGCACACTAGTTTGTACCTCCAGCCGCTGGGTTCAATCCCAAACAACTCGCACGCTGCAAAATCACACGTTAGCATATGTACGGTGATAGAACTCAGCGTCATTCCTATTATCCCCAGACCAAAAATGATTTGGAAAAAGAGAACGACCAGTCCCGCAGTCTGCAATACTCCCGCCACCGTCGTAGAAGACCTTTTGCCTCAATTGCTGCAAGTTCAGCTTTCTCCTTTGCAAGGGCCTGCGGTTCTGAGGCGGTAAACATCGGCAATCCGCGAGCCAGATTTACGCGTTCGCAGCGCCGCTTTTGTTGGTTGTCCACTATCATCTCCTTGTTCGGAGTATCTTGATGTCTGTTCCGTAGCACTTACAGGTTCTATTCTACGCCAACTTCTTGTTCGCTGCAAAGTATTGCATCTGAGACGTGCCTGTCTTTGGGTAGTAGTTTATCACAACTTCCCGGGCCGCGAGAACGGTCGTTCCATGTTTTCTAAAGAGGCGAAGGAAGGCTCTGCTTTTTCAAAGTGGCTTTGGTGTTTTTGGAAATTGGGAGAGTTGTAAGTTCTGTTACAATAATCGTAACTCGTTTTCCTCCGTCCTCATAGTGGACGGAAAAAAAGAATGCGCATAAAAAAAGGAGACGCAGGCCCTTGTGTTGAACTATTTGAAGACCCGTCTCCTTGTTACGAGGTGCCTGTATGCACGATACCGCGGGTAGTGCTATGAGACCGACTGATCTCCGTCTGCACTCGCAACAAACACATTTTAGGAAAAATGGCTGCGCAAGTCAAGTAAATTATGCCCATAATCTCGCCGGGTACGTAAAACGGGTGCATATAAGTAAGCTTTGGCCTCCTGCTTCGGTTAAGCACTTCGCAGAAACGAGTCGCCAAACCGAGTTGTTACTCAAGTTTAATATTCAAAGATAAATCAAAGAATTGTGTAGTTGCTACCAATCTGTGCCGACAAGGTCGATATCGCCAGCGGGAAATTGTTTTGCCTTTAGAGGAAAGAACATAGTAATGTTCTTAGCCGGTATCAGCGTTTTACCTCCTTTATCGTTAGCAACATAAACAGCAGCATCGAGCCTGCTCCAGCCCATCCGGCCATAGACTGTCTCGAGTTGGTCCAGGCAAAACAAGAGCCCTGCATCAAAGCTCCGTCTATTCGCTTCGTCCATCGCAATGGACATCATCTTGTCTGAAAGGCCCGTGCCTTGATAGTCCGGCAAAACGCAACAACTCTGTATCCCGACGACGTGCACCTTTGAAAGGTTGGGACCGACGATTACAACCCGCTCCGCCACCGCCACATGTGCTGCAACGGAACCCTTATAATCTCTGCCAAGAACCCGATAGACAGGGACGCAGTGCCACCAGCTTTGACGCTGAAAGTACTCACGGTCGGCAGGAAAACAAACGACTAACATTTCACGAATGGCCCTATCCAGTTCCGGTGAAATATCTTCCTCCTTGATAACACAGAACGGTATGTCGTTATGTTTTGTCGGCATTTTCACTTACTGCGATGATAAAGTGGAGATTCTATTTTGCCGTGCCGCCGAGACAGACCACGTGCGAGGTCGTTCGGAGGTACATTCTTTCATCGGCGACAGCAGGTGTTGCGTCGTTGATTCCCTGCCCGTTGGGTCCGCAGAGATGGGGCCATTGTCCGGCAAATGTGACTGAGACGAGCAGCAATATAATGATAGCGACGGCGATGAGGTCTCTGTGTATTTGTATGATGGTGACAAAGGTGTTTCTTTGTCTGTTCATTCATTTTTCCCCTTCAAGAATTTACCGGTAAGGTGAATCCCGTCATTTTAGTTAGAATAGCAGATTAACAGCTCAAATGCAATAGTCTCGCTAATGGAACAACCGGCCTGCTCCGGCGTAGCTTCGCTGAGCCGAGTTGTCAGGTCATCGACCATATCGGCTACAGAAATGTCAAAGCCTAATAGGTTAAGGTATAGTATGGCATTGGAAAAATGAATTGAAAGCCTGCAGGATTCGGTATAAGATCTGTGACGATGAACAGCGGTCTTGCGGCCGTGCTGCTGACGGGAGTAGACACGGCTTGAGCAACCGAAAACCGAAATGGCGATGATGCAATAAGGATACATAATCATGAAGAGACAAAAGAATCGATTCTGTGTTGCCCCAGCCTTTTCTTTAGTGATTTTGGGGATTTCCTCCCTCTTGGCGGCTCAGTCGTTAACTCCAAAGCAACAAGCTGAGCAAATTCTAAAAGCATGTAACATAAAAGGTGGTCTGATCGTTCACATTGGCTGTGGGGATGGACGGTTGACGGCGGCCCTGTGTCAGGGCCAAGTGTACCGGGTCCACGGACTGGACGATGATGCCGGAGATATTCAGCAAGCGCGCAAATTCATTCAATCCTCCGATCTGTATGGTCCCGTCTCTGTTGAACGCTGGGATCGGCTGCGCCTGCCGTACGGTGATAACCTCGTCAACCTGCTGGTTGCAGACGAACTCGGGCAGATCCCGATGCGTGAGGTGATGCGCGTGCTCGTCCCCCGAGGCGTGGCATACGTGAAGCACGGAAACACGTGGCGTATGAATATCAAGCCACGTCCCCAAGACATTGATGAGTGGACCCACTATCTCCATGATGCAAGTGGTAATGCGGTTGCCCACGATGAGGTGGTCGGGCCGCCTCGCTACGTCCAGTGGATCGCCGAGCCTCGGCATATGCGGAGCCACGAACACGTTCCGGGCATCAACGCTTTGGTCTCAACTGGCGGACGAATATTCTACATCGCCGACCAAGGGCCCATTGCATCCGTCCGGCGACCTGCCGAATGGCATCTTGTAGCCCGCGATGCGTACAACGGAATTCTGCTCTGGAAACGTTCCTTCAGTCCGTGGTTTCCCCATATCGTCAACTGGGGCCGGACACCACGTCAGCTTCAGCGAAGACTGGTGGCCGTTGGAAACCGCGTTTATGTCACCCTGGGACTTCATGCGCCGTTGAGTGTCATCGATGCGGTGACTGGAGAAACCCTCAAGGTCTACGAACAGACGCAGGGCACGGAGGAAATTGTATGCCACGACGGGGTTCTCCTGCTTGTTGTCCGAAGCGTCACCGACGAACGTGTCGCCGAACTGGCAAACTGGGCACAGCTTACAGAACAGAAGGATTCTCCTCTGTACGCGAGAGAGACCGCGGAGCCGCTGGTCAATCGCTTTCGCGCAATCGAAGCCGAGGCCGGGATAGCTGTTCTTGCGCTCGATGCCGATACGGGTCGTTTGCTCTGGAAAAAGGCCGGCGCGAACGTCTCTGGGCTGAGAACCCTAAGCCTGTGCGCCGAGGGGAACCGCGTGTTCTATCAGAAAGGCAAGGAGATTGTGTGCCTCGACCTCAGGTCCGGACGAAAGCTGTGGTCAGTGTCCTCTGCTCCTCTGCGTGTGGTTCACGATGGCAGTGTCTTCTGTGCCGATGGCCAGACCATAACGGCCCTGTCAGCCGAGACCGGAAAGAGTCGGTGGACACAGACACCCTTACTCTGTGATATCCGGGACCTGTTCGTTGCCAACGGAGCGCTCTGGGTGGGTGGATTCAAGCCATTTCCAACAAAGAGGGGGCCTTCGTGGGGCCCATACTTCGTGACGAAGCGTGACTTGGCCACGGGTGAAATGCTGATGCACATCGAACCCGAGAACCCGGGACATCATCATCGATGTTACCTGAACAAAGCAACCGACCGCTATATCCTCGGCGGCAGGAGAGGGACCGAGTTCATCGATCTTCAGTCGGGCGATGTCCTGTGGAATAGCTGGGTTCGGGGTGTCTGCAAATACGGTGTCATGCCCTGCAACGGACTGCTATACGCGCCGCCTCATGCCTGTGGATGCTACATCGCCGCGAAGCTGACCGGCTTTTATGCCCTCGTGTCCGAAATGCGTTCGAGGTTCCCGGATAGTAAGCCCGATGAGGAATGTCTCGAGCGTGGCCCGGCGTATTCTGAAGGAATTCACATTCGGCAATCCGCAATCGCCGGTCAGGAATGGCCGACCTATCGTCATGATGCCCAAAGGAGCGGCTACACGCGTGCAGCGGTTGGTGCAATCCTGCAACCGAGATGGCAGGTCCATATCGGCCCCGGGCTGAGCAGTCCGACGGTCGCCGAAGGCAAGGTGTTCGTCGCATGCAGGGACAGGCACGATGTAATTGCCATCGAGGGCGATTCCGGAAAAGTGGCCTGGACGTTCACCGCAGGCGGCCGGGTGGATTCGCCGCCCACTATCTACGGTAAGCGGGCGCTCTTCGG
>CAYGBH010000221.1:0-6974 GCA_964348055.1 uncultured Pirellulales bacterium | reverse complement strand
GCTGGTTTTAGGAGGAGAAGTGAGGATAGCAGGGGCTTCATCTAATAAGCATTATGTACTATAAACCATATCAAGTGGTTAAAAAAGGGCTGCAAGTGGAATGCTCACAGCCCGTATCAAACTTGCGTGTTGCTAATACTCTCACAGTGCTCTTCGTCTTCTCAGCCAGCCGACCAGGCCTACGCCGATGCTTCCAAGGACTATGGCGCCGGGAGCCGGGATGCACTCGTGGGTTATGGAGCCGCTTACAGATAGAGGGTCTTCTGCCACTGCCGGCACATAAGAATGGATATCAATCGATACCCACTCCGGATTATAGTCTAGGATGGTTAGCTTTCCACTAATAGTCTTGGGTGCAAAGACAAGGTCGACGAAGATCGACTCTCGGTAAATCCGTTCATCCTCGAACTCAGGGGGGTCTAGCGGTTGGGGTAAAGGTGGTTGGCCGCTACCTCCGGGGAAGTCCAGCGTGCTCCAGCCGAGGGCGACCATTACTCCAGTGGGCTCCCCGTCCGCTTCGGGCGGTTCAATAAGGATATCGTAACTGATCTCTTTCCATCGCGTCGCGTCGGGCGGGGCATCGTAGAACCACTGGCTGTACAAATCTTTGTGCAAATCGGTATTTTTGTAGTAGTACCAATTCTCACGCAAGCCGAGACCCGTGCCGTCGCTGAAGCCGCTGCCGGCGCCGCCGCCGAACTCGTTGGACCCACGAAGCACAATCACGAACCAGTCGTCTGTCGGTGCTGCCAAAGCCGGCGTGACTACAAATGCCAGCAATGCTGCTGCAGAAAATAGTAATAATCTTCTCATAATCTACCTCCTTGTCCTAAAGCCATAAATGCAACCAAGTTTGAAATAGAGAACAATCATCTTTGTAGTGGGAGAAAACCTGGCAAGAAGCTAAGACAGGACTTCTCACCGCCCTTTTTCCAATCTTAGCTTGACTGATTGAGACAAGCCTGTCAAGAAAAAAAATCCTATAAAAAGAGTTTTTTTTACAGTAACAGCAAATTGAGCCTAAATCCCGTTGAATTTCAGCTAATGCTTTGAAAAACACTCCCACGCTCTTGAGTTTGTCCTTTATAATTATAGCACAATCGGTCATGCTAATACAACGTACCGAGGTCAGGGCTCTTCTGGGAGTCCGGTGCGCCCCAGGCAACCCCATTAGTCGCTCCTGACCTCGGCGTTTCTTAATTGGAAAATGTTCGTTTTTCTTTCCGAACTTCTCTTATCTTAATAGCTATGTGGGTCCTTTTCTCACCGTCACCGCACCAAAGCCGAGCAACTACTTTACCCCTCTATGTTATCGTTTCTTTGGCCAAATTGTCTATCGTGGAAACTACGGGTTTTTTAAAGATTGGCCCTCATTTCTTAGCGAAAAATGGGGGTAGAAAGAAAAAATTGACCTTTTTTCCCCTGCGTGGCTTGTCTGCTGATATCATCCCCTCAAGACCAGTTCATCGTTTAAATAGGCATACGAAGCAAGTAATCAAGACATTGATTCTGCACCGGAAACCATAGTTATAAATCAAGCCTTGTGTATTCAACACTGCTTTAGTTCTCTTCTCTTCTACCAGGGTATCATTCGCGGCAACAATTCCCATTGACCGGTACTGAAATGATAAACCCATAATGTTTAAATTCCCACCCCGCATAGGGTTTACTTCGCACCGTGATGCGGGGGTGCGGGGCGGGAATAAAATTTTGCGCCAATCTCCGACAGGGCGAGGCAGCCGACGATTATCCCTTCACTATTTCGATATTCTCTATGACTCACGAGCACTTTCTTCGGCCAGTTCCAGAATAATACAAATATTTACACAGCCCTGCGCTACAGCTTCTGACTAGCCCCCGTGCTTTCTCGCCCGCCGCCCCGACTCGCGTCGGAAGACGCGGGGGCAGGAGAAAGTAAGAATGGGGGTCAATCTTTAATCAGATACGGCTGTTCCGACAGCTCGCGTATCCAGATGTTGCGAAAGCGCATAGGGTTGTTGTGGTCCTGGAGGCTAAGCGGTAACTTGTCGGCGTGAGGGTTGTACTTAGCCTTTTTCTTGTGTGCTGTAGCGCCCTTGATTTCAACGTTATTTTGGACAACAACACCGTTATGGAACACGGTGATGCGGGCTGGGCGAATACACCTGCCACTGTTGTCAAATATCGGGCGCAGGAAGCTGACATCGTAACTCTGCCACTGGCCGGGCTCGCGGCAGGCATTAACCAGCGGGGGATACTGGCCGTAGATCGACCCAGCCTGACCATCTGCATAAGTCTCGTTCTCATACGAATCAAGCACTTGCAGCTCATACCTGCCCATAAAAAACACCCCGCTGTTACCTCGCTTCTGACCGGTTTCCTTGGGAGAAACCTTTCTCGGCGTAGCCCACTCGATGTGCAACTGGCAGTTGCCGAACGCTTTCTTTGTAAGGATGTCGCCGGCTTTCTTGACGACCTCCATATAGCCGTTCTCGACCTTCCACCGAGCCGGCCCGCCGCCTTTTTTCTCACTGACCCATTCTGAAAGATCCGTCCCATCGAACAGCACAATCGCATCGGCCGGTGGTCTACCAAACTGCCTGGGAGCTGCTATAACCCGCGGATGGTCTCGCGTTGTATCGTGCACGTCGTACTTTATCACTCCTCTTGCAGCACAGCTTACACCCAGCCCCATCGCCACCACGAGTAAGCAGACAATACACTTCGTCAATCTCGATTTTCTTTTCATAATTAGCTCCTATAGTCCTGTTGTTAGCCGAAATTTCCCAAGCTGCATCGGCCCGGCTACGCCACCGGGCTCCTGGGGCTGATATAATACCCGAATCGGGTGAGAAATGCCAATGCATAAAACAAGCTTATGAACAATTGGGGCAGGAGTCTCTGCTTAATTGGAATACCGCACGGTTCCGGACTCATCCACGACGTAGCCCCAGTTCTTGATATACTCGGGGCCCGGCAGAAACTCGTCATTTGTCTGCTTTAGCTTTCGCGATAAAATGCTCTCCAGTTTCTCTTGCAGCCTGCCTACCCAGAGGCTTGTCCGTCGGGCAGGCTTGCTGTGCCTGGGCTTGTTGCAAAGGTTGTTAAGCTGGTAGGGGTCTTGCACGTTATCGTATAGCAGCCAAGGCCCGTTTAAATCGCGCACATAGGTGTATCGCCGTGTGCGTATGCCACGATATTCCCTGCCGCCATTCGCCCTTTTCCATTGACCAAAGGGTGAAGGGCAGCTAATCAGCGCAGCATCGTTGTTCGGCTCCTCTGCCTGTTTTAGAACATCGGAGAAATCAGCGCCTTCAACCGTATCTGGTATCTCAATACCGCTGAGCCCCAGCAACGTCGGCATAATGTCAGGCGTGTTAATCGGCATATCGAGCGTTTTACCTCCCCTGCCGAGTACCGCAGGATAGCGCAAAAGAAACGGAACACAAATAGACTCATCCCAGGGCTTCTGCTTCTTTTGTTGACCGTGCGAATAGAGCATGTCCCCGTGGTCCGAGGTGAAGACAAGTATCGTATCGTTTTCGAGACCAAGTTCCTTTAGCGTCCCAACGATTTCGCCAATGCAATCATCGAGCGCGGCGATGTGCGCGTAGTAGCCGGCAAGGGCCTTTCTGGCTTTATCTTCAAGATGTCGAGGGACATTGGGCCGCAAGGTCAATTCCTCGGCATTGAATAAATCCCTATACTTTGCAGGTGCTGTTTGATATGGTGCGTGGGGCGGGCCCCACGATAGAAAAAGGGCAAAAGGTTTGACGGCGGCGCGCTCACGAATGTAACGCTGTGCCTCACGGCTCTGCGCAATCGCATCGTAGCCCTGCCACTTCAGCTTTACGTTCTCATCGGCGTAATAGAAAGAGTTATTGTAGTTGTGCGTACAGCTCAGCACCTTCCAGAACTTGAAACCCTGCCGCCTGTCTCTCGGGATAAACGCACTTCTTTCATCCCCATCCAAATGCCATTTGCCGATATAACCGGTCTGGTAACCTGCTTCGTTATAAGCCTCGGCGATGGAAACAGCCTCGGTATTCAAGCGCACATCATTCAAAAACACGCCGTGCGTGAGTGGATATCGACCGGTCATCAAGCTCGCCCGATATGGGCTGCACACCGGACAGCCCGATACGGCGTTGCTAAAATTGACGCTTTCTGTCGCGAGCCTATCGAGGTTCGGCGTCCGCACATCCTTATTACCCGCATAGCCGGTTGCCTGTGCTCGCCATTGGTCTGCGAAGATAAAGACAAGATTGGGCTTGCGGGTCGCGCGTTTTGTGGCCAGGCGCTGCGTGTTCGAACAGCCCGCTAAAGGCGGCCCCAAGAAAACAGAAGCCGCCCCAATTCCAGCACTCTGCAGGAACTCTCTTCTCCCAATATGGCCCTTTTTCATTGGATTTTCATTACTATACGAGTTTTCTAAGATGGTCGATACTTCGCTCGGCCTGTTCAACAGTACCGCACTCGACGCTTAGCACGATGTCACGCGGTGCACCTTTGCATACCTCGACGACTTTTTTCCAGTCTATAACGCCTTCGCCGCAGGCACAACCCGCCGGAGTACCTGTAACCTTACCGCGTTCGTCTTCCGACTGCTGTATCGAAATGTCTTTAGCATGTATGTGGACCAGCCTGTCTTTGACATGCTGCAGCCACGCAATTGGGTCCTGACCACTCAGGTAAGCGTTGCCGGTATCAAAGTTGATTCCGATAGCCTTAGAATCAACCAGCGCATAAATCTTGTCCAGACCATCGGGATGCTTGCTGTACTGCTGGTGCGGCTCAAGGCCAATCAAAACACCATGACTTTCAGCAACAGCCGCTGCTTCGGTTAGCACGTACTTCATCAAGACATGGTCCTGTTCTTCGGTGGTCCAGGGAGGTTTCGGACCCTCGTCGGTATTGACCACGGGGGCGCCGCATTCGGCTGCGAAACGAATAGCCTGCTTGAGGTAGTTGCCGCTGATGTCCGGCCTGCACAGTGGAGTGTGACAGGACAGCCCGGAGAGCTTGATGCCGGCTTTTTCGCAGGCGCGCTTGACCCGATAGGGGTCGTCCAGCATCGAAACACTCATGTAGTAACCAGCTTCGCTCATTAACTCGCGGCCCCAGTGAACCCACGGCTCGAGGTATTCATACCCCAGTTCCGCCGCCTTTTCGACAGCCCACTCAAACGGCTTATCTGCGTGCCGTACAAACTCCGTATTTGCTCCAATGTAAACGTTTGCCATCTCATAATCTCCTTGTTAGCGCGTAGTCGTCTGACCGGCGGAGATTTTACTTCTCAAATCTCCACATGTCAACGGTCATATCCTCAGCAGCCATCCACTCGACGTGCCAGTCGAGGAACAGAACGTTGCAGCCGTTTTTATGTCGAGCCTTTGCGACCCGTCTGCCTCCTGTTATGCCCTCGCTGTCAGAGTTGGGCAGGTGTTCCGGACGGAAGACGTCACATCGAGTGACATCCCGGTCGCTGGCTTTTTTGATTATGGTCCGCCACGGCCCATTCTCGTTGTCGGCAAGGTAGATGGTAAAGGCCGGGCGGTGACAGTCGGTCAGCTTGCTTCGTCCGATCCAGTTATCGCTGCCCTCGCTACGCCAGCCGTTGACGACGTAGCACACGGTTTGTTCTTTGTCAGGATAGCTGGGACAGCGATATATCTTGACCGTACGGTAATCATTACCGATTGGCTTCTGGGCCAAAAAAGGCATAAAAAGCTGGAACCAGGGCTTTATATCTCCTCCCCATTCCGCCGAGCGCGGGATGTACATATCGTACTCAGCGGCATAAAAGTTGGCTCCCATGCCGATCTGATGCAGATTATTCCTGCACACGACATCCTTGCCCTGTTCCCGTACCTTTCGCAGTACCGGCACCAATATTCCCATCAACAACGCAATAATGGCAATCACCACCAAGAGTTCTATCAAGGTGAACCCGCCATACGCGTGGTAGGTAAATCCTCTTCGTCTGTGTATACTCATACTCTGTTTCGTGCAGAAAGTCGTGAAAATACAATAACATTATATGCTTTTTAGGCTGAGAATCAATGAAAAAGTCACTGGTACACGACCACGGTAATTCCAAGACAGAGCCGAGAGCGCAAGCGACCAGTAGGAATCAATTGATTATTGTTATCCTCACCGGTGCATCTTGGTTTCGAGCTCTTTGATCTGCCGGACAATCTCTCCGGCCTGCTTGCGCAAGTCCTCGTCATGCGAAACGGCAAGCAACCTGTTCATTGCCATCCTGGCCTGGTCGCTGTGAGTCTGCATAATCGCACCGGCGATTTTTATTGCAGCCATCGCCGCCTCAGCTCTAACCTCCTCGGTTTGGAAAAACGGCTGAACCATTGCCAGCGCTTCCGGATCGCTGACGTTCGCCAAACCGGAGAGCACAAGTTTTTTCTCATCCGTACTGCGGGCGCCGCTGATTACCTGGCGGTACATCCTCAGGGTTTTTTGCAAACGACTGTCACCGGCGGGCAGAGCCAACAAGCGCACAAGGCCGCGCAGCGCCAGCAGTCGATGTGTTTGGTTTTGCGTGTTCTGGAAAATTTCCAGCAGAGCTTCCGCCGCCGCCACATCCGGCCACCTGGCCAATGCGCGAACGGCCGTATCCCGCACAGCAGGGTCCCTCTCTTTCGAGGCAGCCTCCAGTGTTTCGAGTGCCTTACTATTTGCGATGCCCCCGAGCACTCGCAGGAGTGAACATCTGACAGGCACACGGCCCTCGGCACGCAGCATAGCCAATACAACATCGGCACGCTTACTGTCATCGCTAATCTTGCGTGAAACCGCCACGATAGCCCGCTCGGCCTGGCTGCGACCGATGTCACCCTGCAAACCGGCAAGAAGGTTTATCAGCGATGGCAGGTTTTTCTCACCGGCAAGCCTGCCCAATGCCTTAAACGCTGCTCTGCGAACCTTCGCATTCGAACTCGATGCCTCTTTCAGCAGGGGCGAAACTACACCGACGGCAT
>CAYGBH010000220.1:0-6988 GCA_964348055.1 uncultured Pirellulales bacterium | reverse complement strand
ACGAAATGCCGCCCCCCTGATTTGCTATGAACTATCAACCATTTACGATATGCTAACCGCTGTACGAGTCACGAGCGACGAGCGACTCGCGACGAATTTGCCTTCTGGCAAATATTGGGGGTATTTTAACATATTTTCGAACAATAATCAAGCCAAATCAAACGAAATTGCCCTTTACGGATTAGAAGGTATCGGATATTTTATGGCCTGAAAGATAAACGCAGCCGGGGCAGAAAATCTCCTCGAAATAACGCGAGATACGCTTCACGATATACGAGATACGAGCGACGAGCGACGAGACAGGTATTGCGGAAAACAAATTCAGCCGGTAGAATTACGGAGCAGCGTGCAGGGTTTAGAGGATAGGAAAAGAAAGAGGGAACGAAAGACCACAGACCACAGACTGACGCGGATTTTGTAAAACGCTTTTAAGTATTGCAGTTTGTGGGTAAGCCCCATTAGAAATAAAACGTTAGAAAGAGAATCTTATATTTGAAAAGAATTTCTAACGGGGTAAAATGGGGCGAAAAATTTGATTGCGGATCTGGGTAGTCTGTAATCTTAGATTGGAACATAGTATATCCAAGGTTGAGAATATTTTATTAGAAAATCGGTGGTTTTAGAAACGGAAGGTGTATCATGACAAGCAAAGCGGTGCGCACCAAGGAAAAAGCAGAAGTTATTCCCGTAGAGATCTCGAAGATAAATGTCAGCGACTGGAACGTGCGAAAGAAAGGCATAAAACAGGAGGAGATCAATGAGCTTGCTGATAGCATCAGAGCTGTTGGGTTGATACAGCCTGTGGAGCTTATGAAAAGAGCAGGCGAAGATAGATTTGATCTTATAGTGGGACAGAGGCGTTATCTTGCCCACAAAAAGCTCGGTTGGAAAACGATACGCTCTATGGTTGTTGACAGGCTTGATGAAGATGAAGCGGTGATTCATTCGTTAGTTGAAAATATGCATAGGAAAGAGCTGAATCACACGGATGCAGCTAGGGCTACTACAGAATTGTACAAGCGCTTCAATAAAGACATTGAAAAAGTGCACCGAGTAACCGGTTTATCACAAAAAAGAATTCGGCAATATGTTTATATTGACGAGTTGGCCTCCGCAGAAACGAAGCAGGAGTTGCGGGCGGGCAGGGTTAAGCCTGCTGACGTTCAGCGGGCGCTCAGAGCAGCTCAGGGTAACATCGAGAAAGCAGATAAGATGCTTGAAATGATGAAAGAATACCAACTTGACAAGCACCAGAGTGGAAGGTTGGTAGAGTACGGGGAGGACCATCCGAAGTGGTCAGCCAAGAAGATCTTCGAGGAGGCGACTAAACCTAGGGTAGAGAAGAGTGTAGTTGTACCTCTTCGTCCCAAACTTAGGGATGGATTACAGAAAGCTGTCGAATCATGCCGAAGAGGCCCCGATGAGATTGCTGCCGAAGCTTTAGAGGATTGGCTGAGAAGAAACGACTATTTATGAAAAAATACAAGGGATCAAAGACAAGGCCTAGGAGGAAGAAGCCAAGTGAGAGAGAAATAGACCATGCGCTTGCGGCGGTAATTGCAAGTACTAAACGTAAAAGCCGAGGACTCAATCCTCTACAGGTAGCTGACAAGATATTATTGCTTTTGGACGGCTTCGACACTTTATCGGAGGTTTCTGAAAGAGTTGATTTATCCTATGAGATGTTGCGTCAGATTCTTTCAGTAGTAAAGTGCTCGAAAGAAGTACGCAAATTAGTAAGCGAAGGGAAGCTGAAGAGCTACGATATCTTACATCGGCTTAGCAAACTTCGGGCAGCCGACCAGAATCTAGTTGCGAAGGCGGTTGTTGCAGGAGATCTGAACTCTGGTGATGTTCGAGCAATTGTGAGCCTTAGAAGGGATATGCCTTCGGTGAGTATTAAAAAGATCATTGATCGAATAAAAGGTTCTCGAAACATTCGACATTATATTGCCTACTTTTTAGTTACTTCTAGAGAATTTAAGCCTGAAAAACTCCGCTATCGCTTTGACGAAAGCTTTGGAGAAAGAAATATCGTCTCATTTAAAGTTGATAGCCATTTAGGCGAATTGGTCCTGAATGTTGAAGGTAAACGACGTTTGCAGAAATCAGCCAAAGAGAGTGGCCTAACCAAAAGAAAGTTTATTGAGAATCTTGTTAGTGGGGTGTAGCAAAGCATGGCGAAAACTCTCCCACAAGGTGCGCTAGGTGAGCGAATGGCATTGAGGAAGCTCTCGAACTTGGCATCTGAGTTGATAGAGTGGCGATCCGACCACGAAATAAGACAAGCAGACAAAGCTGGCGGTGGAGTATTCGATTTCGTTAAGGGTCTGCGCTTGGCTACGAGACTGGTATACATTCTCAAAAACAAGCTATCGGAATACTCTCTGGATGCGAACTGGGGACAAATTCTGGACGAAAATGGTGAGTATCTTTCCCCAGAATGTGACATTATTATTCATAAAGGAAAGGAAATTGACAGATGGGATGGTGAAGGTGGTGACTATCCAAATGTTATGGATTTCCGTTTCATCGAAATAGAGAAGGTTGTCTGCGTGATTAGTTGTAAATCATATCTCACTTCGATATCAGAAAGATACACGAAATATTGCCAAAGGCTGAGGCCGTATTTAAAAGGTAGGCCCTTTTGGCTTTTTGCGGAATGTGTACCGACAGGCAAAGAGAAGGACCTTCATGAAAAAGCTAAGGAAATCGGACATAACAGATTATGGTATCTCTACTCATGGGATGAGAAGAACCTGCAACCAGAAGAGAATAGGCCTTTGTGGAAAAAGTTCTTGCAGGAAATTGATAGGATTGGAGTCAAAGACGCAGGATGAACTTGAAGAAAAAGAGTGCAGAACATAAAGGAGACCCAAGGCAAACAGCCGGTGGAGAGAATTGAGAGTGAGTTCGCGCCGATGGGTCGGTGTGGGGAAAGATTGTAGGATTAGGCGCGGTACAGCCGATGATATTTTACATGGCGCTCAACAATAACGGCAAGAAACGTAAAGCTAACGGCTACGATGCAGCATGGGAGGATGCTGCAAAAACGATTGCTGTAAAGAGTCTGCGGGGCCTTCAAGTCCGCTGTCCTATATGTCATCGTAGGGGGACACTTACATCTAAATGGATAAAAGGCACAGCTATTAAGCCACTGTACATTTGCCATACTAACGGCAATGGGTATTTCAAGGCTTGTGACTTAAATAAAGAACAAGCCACGTCAGCCAGAAAGAAAATCGAAATAGGCAGAGATGATGTTCTCAAATTGCTGCGAATGGGGAGGCCTTTTGTTCTGTTCAGTGGAGGTAAAGATAGCCTTTGCTTGCTTGAATACATACGGCGGCTTGCAAAATATGTTAATAAGGAAATAACCGCTTTGCACGCCGATACTACTGCGGGTTTTCCGGAAGTTGAGAAATATGTTAAGGAGGTCTGTGATGAATTACGCGTGCCTCTGGTAACAGTACGACCTCAGCACGACTATTTCGAGATTGCCAAGAGGTGGGGTATACCTGGAGTAAGGTCACGGTGGTGTTGTGAGACGCTCAAAGTTGCTCCATTGCGGCGTTTTCTTTCTACAGTTGAGGGACCTAAAGTAATTTTCGATGGTATTCGTGCGGCTGAATCAAATATTCGAGCAACGTATGTTCCAGTTTGGTTCCATCCCGCCTTCAGATGTATAAGCGTCAGTCCTATTTTTGGATGGTCAGATTTAAAGGTTCAAAACTATATCAAACTTCATAGTCTCCCTAAGAGCCCAACCTCTGACTTCAACACTTCAGCCGAATGCTGGTGTGGAGCTTATAAGTGCAAGGCAGACTTTGAAGCATTACTTGAGATCCACCCGGAGATTTTTGATAAACTAATTGAAGTTGAAAAGGCACAGCGAGGGAAATATACATTTCTCTTTGAGAGAGGTAAGCGTATCCCATTGACGTCGCTTAGGAAACATCCTGCGAAAAAAGCAAAAGACAGGAGGCAGAAGGGAGAAAGGGCGGTCGCTTTTCAGTAGTCTTTAGTCTTTGAGTTTTCTCATCCATACCTATACAAGACTCCAGACCCAAGACAGCTTGTCCGTTGTAGCAAAAGCGTAGACGGAAAGACAGAAGACAGCTTGTCCGGCCACATCGTTGTTCACACCAGCGAGAAATAGAAGAACCTCTTCTGCTTATGGCCTATAAGGCGAGTAAATCATTTTTCTGAATTCTCACATGGCATACGTAAAGCGCGTACGCGCTTTACGTATGAGCTTTTTCTTGCAATTCATTGTTAAGGTCAAACAGAAGGATGAGCAAGGAGGAAATTACAAAACGCAAATTCGAACATACGAACCGGCGGCAGCTAAACTCCAATGTTCAAAAGACCAAATGCCGAATCAGAGATTACTTCCCTACTTCGCCAAGGCTTCGTAGGGCAGGCATCGCGAAGTTTATCCTTGAGCAAACAAAAGGGCTCGCAATGCGAATTCATATTGTGTATGGCGTCGGTACCGGGGGCTCATTTTTCAGTAGGATTTAGTCTTTGAGTTTTCTCATCCATTGGGGCCAGTCGTCGGGTGCGGCGTTGCCGGCCTCGGTCCACGGGCCGTTGGTGTCGAAATTGCGATGCCACTTGAGCTTCCACAACCGCTTAAGGCCGGTCCTCCTGATAGAGAGGTTCAGGAAAACGGCGTTGGTCCGGCCCTGGTGGCGGGGGATGCAATAACGCGTCAGACTGTTGTGCATGTGGTCCATATATTCCGGCGGGCTATGCGTATGCCTCGGCCAGCCGTCCAGCCACATAGCATCCAGAAACAGCGGTATGTCAGCGGCACCTTTGACGTTGATTGTCCTCCAGAAGTTTTCAGCCCCGTAGGATGCGCCGTACTGTTCGGGCGGATTTGTGGCCCAGCTATTTACGGCGTAGCTGCCGCCGCTCCATCTTTCGCCCTGTCCCTGGCCCCAGGCATAAAAGGTTCCTCCGGCGACGTGTGACCATGAGCCGGACCCGGCTGTGCCGGCTGCGAGCTCTACGCGATTTCGCATGGCCCTCGGGCAGAAGGAAATCTTTTTGTCCTTATAGTACCGTCTGAGGGCCTTGTGCCACTGGGCGACGTGGCCGCCTTGATGATAACCGGCCAGGAAATTGCCGTTATTATCGTCGGTGTACATCAGGAAGATGGAGCCCCATTGGTGCAGGTTCGACTGGCAGACGACCGTCCTTGCCTGGTCGCGTGTGCTATTTAATGAGGGTATCAATATGGCCAGCAATAGTGCGATAATCGCGATGACCACCAGGAGCTCTATTAGGGTAAATGCGCTTTGTCTATCCATAATGATTAGTATAGCGTAAATCTGTTTGTCCTGCAACGTTAATACTCTATGCTCGATACTTCCGCCTTCGCTGAAGCTACGGCGGACAAGCGATACTCGATGCTGGATATCAATGCTTGCTATTTTTTATAAGGGTGGCTACAATGTGCCGAAAATAGCGTATAGCAAATAGGGTATAGAAGTTTAAAGTTAAAAGTGTAAATTTAAAAGCTGTTGAGCAAAAGTTTTTTGGAGATTTGCAATGGTTAAGGTCCTGATTACAGACAAACTTGCCCAGGAAGGAATTGACCTGCTCAATTCGACGGACGGCGTTGAGGCGGTCGTTAAAACCGGTATAGGCGAGGATGAGCTGGCTGAGATTATCGGCCAACATGACGGCTTAATCATCCGAAGCGGCACAAAGGTTACGGCTAAGGTCCTGGCTAATCCCGGCAAACTAAAGGCAATCGCGCGGGCAGGGGTCGGCGTCGATAACATCGACGTCCCGGGGGCTACGAGAAAAGGAATACTCGTTATGAATACGCCCGGGGGTAACACGCTCAGTGCCGCTGAACATACGATGGCGCTAATACTTGCGATGAGCCGAAACGTTGTCCCGGCCTGCAACAGCTTGAAGGGCGGCGCATGGGACAGGAAAAAATATATGGGCAATCAGCTGAATAACAAGGTGCTCGGCTTGATTGGGCTGGGCAGAATCGGGATAGCTGTGGCGCAAATGGCGAGAGCCTTCAATATGAAAATCCTGGGCTATGACCCATTTGCCGCACCAGCCGACGCAGAAAAACTCGGTATTGAAGTGGCTGATGAGCTCGAAAGAGTTTTTAGAGAGGCCGATTATATCAGCGTCCACACGCCGAAAAGTAAGCAAACGCTGAACATGATTGGAGACGAGCAGATAAGAATGATGAAGCCTACCGTGCGATTGGTCAACTGCGCACGGGGCGGAATTATCAACGAAGACGCACTTTATAACGCACTTGCCGAGAAGCGTATTGCCGGCGCTGCTCTGGACGTTTATCCCACGGAGCCGCCGGAGAACACGCGCTTCAGTGAGTTTGAGAATTGCCTCGTCACGCCGCATCTGGGCGCCAGTACCGAAGAGGCCCAAGTCGAAGTTGCAGTCGAGGCAGCCAAAATCCTTGTCGATGCCATTAAGGGCGGCCCGGTCAGAAACGCCCTTAACGCTCCATCGATAGCTGGCGCCGTGCCGATGATTGTAAGCCGGTATGCTGAGCTTGCCCGGAGAATCGGTACGCTTGTGAGCACTATTGCGCCAGGCCGTATCAAGGATATTGACGTCCAATATCGCGGCTCAATTGCGGAAATGGCCGTCGAGCCGGTTACCCTTAATTTCGCAATCGGCCTGCTGCAGAGGCATTTCGATATGCCGCTGAATGTGGTCAATGTCTCCGTGCTGGCTAAAGAACGCGGCGTAAGCATAGACGAGACCAAAAACCCCGAGGCCAAGGACGTGGCCTCGAGTTTCAGAGCCAAAGTTGTTACCGATAAGGTTACGCGCACTGTGACCGGCTCAGTCTTTGGCGAGACTCTGCTGCGAATCATTGAAATCGATGGGTTCAATATAGAAATGACGCCACAGGGTGCGGTTCTGGTCATCTTTAACGACGATAAGCCCGGCGTTATCGGTTCGGTGGGGACTGTCTGCGGCA
>CAYGBH010000219.1:0-7012 GCA_964348055.1 uncultured Pirellulales bacterium | reverse complement strand
CTTTTGTGGAGGCAAGACAATGGCGGACAAAAAAGTCTTGGTTGTGGATGATGAGGTACACATCGTTCATGTGGTAGCGATAAAACTTCGTAATAATGGTTATGAGGTTATATCCGCAGATAACGGTGCTGAGGCCTTTAAGCTGGCCTGCAAGGAGAAGCCGGATATCATCGTTACGGATTTTCAGATGCCGGGTATGACGGGACTGGAACTTGTGGAGAAGCTTCGGCAACGTGAGGAGACGAGAGATATACCGGCGATTATGTTGACTGCCAGAAGCTTTGCTATTCCGGAGGAACAGCAGGAAGATTTACGAATATCCGGGTGTCTTAGCAAACCATTCAGCCCCAAAGAATTGTTAGGGAGCATTGAAGATATTCTATATCAGAAAGAATTGGTAATCGATGAATAGGTTATTTTCAGCACCCCCAAAACAGGTTTGTACTATTCTGCGAAGCACAAAGGGGTGGCACCCGGGCAATTGTCCCAAAATGAGTGGTTGAGCATTTTGCTGGGTTCCCATTCTACGGCTTTTTGCCGGCAGTGATGTCTGGCCCCAGCGTCTTCTCTGTCGGAAGACAGGAGCAGGGGCTGGGGCTTGCAAAGTGGGGTCCCGCCTACGACGCGTCATTGCTCGGCCCATCGGTGAGGCATACTGAATTGAGCCGTTAAAAAAGTCCTACAATCTTTGGGACAGTAATCACCCGGTGTTGCTTTGATAACGCAAAGTTCAATAGAAGCCATGTTGGATAAAGTTAGGAAAAGTTTAGGGCCATCACAACTATGTGAGTTGGAGAAGTTTGGCGGCAGGATAAATAAATTCGGCGTTAATTTTGGAGTTTGCGATGCCGAGTGTGAACTTGTCTTGCTGTGCGACGGCGGCAGATTCAAAAGCAGCCGGGAACAGTTAATAAAGTTGAGCCGGCAAGTGTTAAAGCAAAACGACGAGAAAAAATGTTCCGATGACACCGGTGTGCCGGTATGGCGATTTGGCGATGCAAATCTGGTATTGGCTGCTGTCTTGAAATCCGCGCGTGTCGGTAACAAAGGTGGAGAAGCAGTTGGAGTGGCCTTACTCGATACTGGATACTCGACACCGGATACGCGATGCGAGAATCGAGAATCGTTTTTTGGTGAAATGCTCGGGCTTTTGGCAGAGAAATTTCAAGCCGAGACAAGAGCCGAAGAACAAATTGAAATGGTCAGCACTGAGTTGGCGAGAGTTTACGAAGAGCTGGTGCTGCTTCACAAGATCAGCATGAATATGAAGGTTACCGAGGCGGACGCCAACTTTCTGCAAATGGCTTGTGACAACTTAACCGAAATTGTCCTCGTCGAAGGTATCGCGATATTGCTGGAAAAGACCGTAGAGGACGAACAGCAGTTGGTTGTGGCTGCGGGCTCCGGCTTGATAGATATAGATGAGCGGAAGGCGACTGTTTTACATAGCCGATTGACGGAGGAAATAAGCAGCGGTAAAGAAGCACTGCTGGACAGCGAAGTAGATTGTCCTTTCAGATATGATTGGCCGGGCGACATAAGAAATATTATTGCGGTACCTTTATGCGGCAAAGACAATGCGGACTCTCGTTTTACAGGGAGAGCTCAAAATGGCAGCTCCATGATAGGGCTGATGGTTGCAATAAATAGAATCGGCAAGCAGGATTTCGACAGCACCGATGTAAAACTATTTAATTCGGTGGCCAGCGGATGTGCCGTGTTTATCGAGAATGGCAGGCTGTTCAATGACCTCAAAGAATTATTCATTGGTTCACTAAAAGCATTAACGAGTAGTATCGATGCCAAGGACAAGTACACACGTGGCCATTCCGAAAGGGTTGCGTTTATTTCTCGATGGATTGCTGAAAGACTCGCTGAGCAGGAGCAGTTGGGTGAAGAGCAAATTCACAAGATATATTTGGCTGGATTGCTGCACGATGTAGGAAAAATAGGGGTAGAGGAGCCGGTATTACGCAAACAGGGCAAACTGACTGAGCATGAACTCGACCTTATAAAAAAGCATCCCTCGATAGGAGCAGGTATTTTACAAGAAATAAAGCAGATGCGTGATATCATGTCGGGGGTATTGTGTCACCACGAGCGAATTGACGGCAAGGGATATCCCAGTGGTTTAACCGGCGAGCAGATACCACTGGTAGGCAAAATTGTTGGATTGGCGGATAGTTTCGACGCGATGACATCTAAGCGAACTTACAGAGGTGCCAAGACTGTGGAACAGGCGCTTGCCGAGATAGAAAAAGGGTTGGGTACGCAGTTTGACGAGAAAGTCGGCAGAGTATTTCTTGACAGCGATGTCCATCATCTCTGGGACATTATACGGGATGGTTTCGGCGAAATTTACAGGAGCGGTAATTTTATAGAATATGGTGCTGCTGCTGTGGGGACGCTAATCAGATGAAAGTTAAAATACAAGATTATGAGGATGTTACAGTTGTTGAGTTGCAGGGCGAGTTGGACAGCGATGTTGCTGAGTTGTTTCAAAATACAATCACTGACATAATCGCAAAACGTAAGGCTGGTATAGTGCTTGATATGAGCGGCGTTGGATTTATTGATGGTCGGGGATTGGAACAGTTGTTGTGGTCGCGGGACTACTGCAACCAGAACAAACGTGAGTTTAGATTAGTGGGGCTTGATGAAAACTGCATGAGAATCCTGGAAATCACCCGACTCGAAAACGAATTTGATCACTATGCGGAACTTGCAGAAGCGGTAAAGAGTTTTGTGTAGGTGAAAACGGGCCGGCGAAATACGAGATACGAAATATGAGTCAAATAGCGGTGGCGAGTAAGATGAAGCTTGGGCAGATTCTGCTTGCGCGTGGTGTTGTGACTGCTGAGCAGGTTGAAAGGGCCCTCACTGAGCAGCGAGAGAAAGGTCATCACAAGCTACTTGGCGAGCTTCTGGTGGAGATGAGTTATTGTACGGAAAACCAGATAGCCTCGGCTCTGGCGGAGGCTTACGGTGTGCCATACGCGCAAGTCAGCCCGAAAATATGCGACCCAAAGGCACTTGAGATTTTACCGAGAGAATTTCTCAGAGAGCATATAGTTTTGCCGCTGTTTAAGGTTTACGACGTGCTTACGGTGGCGGTTAGTGAGCCAACAAATGTATTCTTAATAGACGAAATAGAGCGTATAAGTGGCTGTAAAGTCCAGATAGTATGTTCGACGAGCAAAGATATCAAGGCTACTCTGCAGACATATTTTCCGTCCGCCAATGTCTTTGTCGTTGACGATATTATCGATGGTGATGGCCCCGAAGACGTAACCCTGATAGAAAAGTCCACATCGGATGTAAGCAATCTTGAGGAGATAGCCGGCCAATCATCGGTTGTGAAACTGGTCAATTATCTGCTTTATAAGGCCGTGCAGGAAAATGCCAGTGACATTCATATAGAGCCGGATGATAAGAAGCTACGGGTCCGATACAGGGTTGACGGCGGATTGTATGAGAAGATGTGTCCGCCCCATCAGATGCATTCTGCGATTGTTTCGCGTCTTAAGATTATGGCTAAGTTGGACATCGCTCAGCGGCATCTGCCCCAGGACGGCGGTATCGGTGTTTTAGTGGAAGACAGGCCGATCGATTTGCGGGTATCAGTTATGCCGGGCAACTTCGGCGAAAAGGCGGTTATCAGAATTATCGACCCGCAGAAAGTCCTTTTGAATCTTGAGTCTCTTGGATTTACCTACGAAAACCTACAGCTATTCGGGCACCTGATACAATCTCGCAGTGGTATAGTTTTGGTAACAGGACCGACCGATTCGGGCAAAAATACCACTCTTTATGCGGCACTTGTCGAGCTAAATAGCGATGAGGTTAACATCTGTACGGCCGAAGACCCTGTCCAGTGCAATATAGTGGGTATAAATCAGTTTCAAGTAAACCGAAGCGCAGGCTTTGAATTTTCAACGGCCCTGCGAAGTTTATTAAGGCAGGACCCGGATATAATAATGGTCGGCGAGATTCGCGATGAAACAACAGCCGATATCGCGGTGCAGGCGGCGCTGGCAGGCCATCTGGTTCTGTCAACTCTGCACACGAATGATGCACCCCAAGCGGTAACGCGTTTGCTGGATTTGGGCGTTGCTCCTTATCTTGTAAGTGCTTCACTGATTGCGGTTTTGGCCCAGCGACTTGTGCGAAAGATATGTCTGAATTGCAAGGCAGAGTATGAACCGTCCACGAGCGTAAAAAAGATCGTCGAAAAGGCCGGTGGAGAAGTCCCTAAATTTTATCGCGGCGCAGGTTGTAAAAAATGTCGGGATACCGGCTATACCGGCCGAATTGCCATTCACGAACTGTTTGTGCCGAATGAGGAAATTATGGAAATGATTAATGAACGGGCGAGTTCAAAGAAATTGAGAGCAAAAGCCCTTCAAAATGGAATGATTTCTCTGCAATTGGATGGAATTGAAAAAGTAATGGCGGGAATTATATCTATCGAGGAAGTATTGAGAACGACCCAGATAAAGGTGTGATGTGCACTGACTCGCCAAAACGACATAGTCCTTAAAATCAAACGTTCTTAAGGCCCGGCAGGCTCCAACTCTTATGAGGAATACAGGGCCCACGCCCAAAAACTCGGGCGTGGGCTCGTTTTACGACTTTATAATCCGGAACCTTGCAGCTCCGGCAACGTACAAATTAGCGGGCGAGTTCGCCTTCTTCAGTCCATCCCTGCATGGCAGAGATTCCGCCGGGACACGAACGCAGGCTGTTCGGGTGCTCTTGGGATGTCCAAACGGGCTCAGAGGGGTTGGGCCGGTATGCCGGCCCAACCCCTCTTTTACCTCTTTTCCGGATAATGATGGCCTCTCAATTCTGTTGACCGATACTCCTTACCTCTCAGTTGTTAGGGGGCTTCGTACGCACCGATGTCATAGGCAGCGCCTTGCGGACGCGGGTTGCCGTTATAGTCGGTCGTCACGCCCTCAGCGGAAACGTCCACGCCTGCGTCGATGGCCGGTGAACCTGCACCTGGAACGTAATTGGCATCCAAGAGCGGGTCAGCCGAAATGCTGCCCGTCTCGGGCCTGCCACTCTGCATATTATTTGCAGGTTGGCCGTTTGTTTTGGTGTTGCCGAAGAACAGACAGTTCGTGGCTGCAATGGTAAAGTCATTGTTTCGCGATCTCAGCACTTGGTTCTTAACCACGTTGTTGGCGAAGATACAGTTGACCACGTTTGTGGTGTCGTTCAATTCATCGTTTACGTCGTCACCATCCATATCGACGGACTCGGCATGGTTACGGATCATACCGTTTTTCGCGACTTCGTTACCAACAAAGGTGCAGTTGACAAAGCTGCTGTTGCGCCTGACATGAAACAATCGATTGGAACTGCCTGTTGATTTGTTGTCATAGATAAGGCAGTTTGTGACAGTCAGTTCGCCCGTACCTTTGTGACCGAGATGTACGACGTTACCCACATTCCCGGCACTGTTATCGTAAAAAGCGCATGCATCGAAGCGTACAATGCTGCCCATTGCCCATGCCTGAAATACTCCGCCGTGATTCTCAGCCCTGCCTCCTGAGAAAGTGCAACGGTTAGCAATAAAGGTGGTGCCTGGTGTGGCTGGCGAGTCCGAGTTGCCTGACATCCTGACATGACCGCCTTTGCCGTTTTTCCCCTCCAGTTGAATTCCATCGGGAGAAATCGCATAGTTGCCGTCGAACGTACAATCGTTACAAGTGACTACGGATAGTCCTGCAATGTGGATGGCACCACCATCTGAATTCTCCGAATAGTTGCCGTTGAATATACAATCATTAATAGTGACTTCAGACTGACCTGCAATGTTGATGGCACCTCCGTCGTCACCGTCTGGAGGGGTGTGGTTGTTCAGGAAATCGCAGTTCGCAATGGTACCTACCGCCTCATTGCCGCAAAAGACCGCGCCGCCGTCACGACTCTTGTCATCACCTGTCACCAAGTGGCCGGCGCTGCTGACGGGATTTCCGTCGAGGTAGGCCTGAAGCTCCACGTCGGTGAGATTATCGTCGGCGGCACCACTGAGGATGTCGAACCACCCGGGGTTGTCCTCAACGCCGCCGTTCTCTGCCTGCGCGGTCGCGAGCGTATAAGGCGTGCCCGTGTAGTTGTTGAGCAGGTCACGGGCGCCACTCAAGATATCCCGGCGATCTTCGGTGTCCGCCACGCAGTTTTGGATGGTCAGCCCGTCCAATACCCAGTCCTTCGGACCGGTGGTGTTCGGCACGCCGACGCCGTTTGCATCGACCTGGCCGTTGGTGGCGCCGCGGTCGCCCCATGCGACGAAGGCACGCGTAACGTTGTTCCCGTCGATGATGGTCAGCCCCGGGCCGGCACCCTGGTAGGTGACGCCATCTTTGATTGCGATCTGCTCGGCGAGAACGAAGGTTCCCGCGGCGATGTCAATAGTATCGCCGGCCTGAGCGAGCGCGTTTGCCGCTGCGATGTCTCCACCGGCTTCCACAGTGATCGTGGCTCCGGGTTCGCCGAGCACGATGTCGTCTACATAGACCGTGCCATTTGCGAAATTGTTGTCCCACGTGGTCGTCCTGAGCAGAATGTACTCAAGGTTTGCAGGGCTATAGGCTGAACGGAACGCGGCCCCCTGAAATACGAGCACGCCGTCTATGTACACGTCGTACTTCTTGCTTGCGGTGTCAATGTCGAGCATCACATCGTACCACCTCAGGGGTTCCAGGTCTGCCTGGACCACGTCGGTATAAGCGCCGCCGTCGCGAACATCCATATCGGGGATGTTCGCTGGATCGCCATAGCTGTTCATCCGAGCAATGGCGTAGTAGTTGCCCCAAGCGGTGTCAGCCGGGTCAGCCGCGCCAAAAATCAGAGTGACCGTGCCATCTACTTGCCTGTCGTACATCAGTCTGTAGGATAGCTTTTCGGCCTGTCCTTCCGGTAGCCCCCAAGGGGTACGCATGGTGATGTCTCCCGGCGAAAAGACCAGGCAGTTATTGCCTGGATTGGTGGGATCCGGGCC